>JBFZCA010000223.1:0-8326 GCA_041308205.1 Planctomycetota bacterium
TGGGCGCCCTGGCGCTCGGGGCCTGCGGCGTGCTCACGCGCCGCGGCGGCGAGCCGCCCTCGGCGTGGGATCTTCCCGGCCCCGCGCGGGCATATTTTCAGGCGCGCTATCCGGCGTGCGCGGACCAGTGGCGCGTCCTGGGGCCTTTTCCCAGCCCCCTCGATTCGCTCGCGCGCGATCTGCTCATCGACGAGGGCGGCGAGGCGCGCGCGCGTCCCTCGTCCCGGCCAGTGACCATCCCGCCGAACACCGTCGCCGAGTGGCGCACCGTGCATCCGCGCCCCGCCGACGCATGGAATCCGCAGCCCTTTCTCACGCGCTACGCGGGCTACGTGCCGCTGCGATCGGGGCGGGGCGCCATGGGCCCCGAGATCGCGCTCGCCCTGGCGGACATCGAGTCCGGCGGCGGGCTCCATCGCCTCGTGCTCCACGCCTGGGGCTCGGCGCGCATGCTCATCGACGGCGCGATCGCCATCGACCGCGCCGACTTTCACGAGTTCTTCGGCCAGCGGGAAGTGTTCGCGGACCTGCCGGCCGGCGCGGCCCGGGTCCTCGTCAAGATCGAGAACCTCGCCTACAACGGGCAGGAAGACGCGGAGAAGGCCTTCGGCTCGTGGGGCTTCACGCTCCACGCGGCCCGCGCGGGCAGAATCGCCGGCCGGCTCTGCGCCGATGTGCCGTGGGTCGCCGATGCGCTCTCCGACGATACGGCCGTGATGGGCCTGTGCGCCCTGCGTGCGGCCGAGGACGCGGCGGCCGCGCCGGCGCGCATCACGCTCACATTCGGCGCGGGCGCCTCATCGACGACCGTGGCCGCGGCGGCGCCGGACGCGGGCGCGATCGCGTTCGTCCCCTTCATCGTGCCGTGCGGCGGCGGCGGCACGCCCGCGCACGTCGCCGTCGGGGCGAACGATCGCGAGCTCTTCACCGTCCCCGTGCCGCGCGGCGCGCGCGCCGATTCCCTGCTTCTCCGCGCCGTCGTCGCGCCGTCCGACCTGAGCCTCCAGCCGTACCTCCTGTACCTGCCGCCCGAGAACGCGCGCGCGCCGCTCATCCTGTACCTCCACGGCGGCGCGACGACCGAGGAGGAGCTCGCGGCATGGCCGTCGGGCATCCTGGATGCGGCGGCGGAAAACGGATGCGCCGTCTGCGCCCCGCGCGCCCGCGAGGGCGCAATGCGATCCGCGCAGGCCGAGGGCGACATCCTGCGCGCGCTCAGGGAGGCCGCGTACGCGGCCGGCATCGATCCCGCGGCGCCGGTCGTCGCCGTGGGCAGCGGGCGCGGCGCGGCGCTCGCGCTCCAGCTCGCGTCCCGCTTTCCGCATCTCGTCGGCGCCGTCATCGCCGTGCTCAGGAACCCCTTCGAGGGCGAGGCCGCCCTGGCCGATGACGTGCGCGCCCTCGGTCCGATGTCCGGCAACCTCCGCGACAAGCCCGTGCTGCTCGTGGCAGCCGATGACGACCGCGCCGCCGAGGCGGTCGAGCGCGCCCTCAAGGCCGCGGGCGCCGCCGCCGTCAGGACCCGTCCGGGCCCCGTGCAGCCGTTCGCGCCGGGCGAGGCGCGCGCGCTCGCGCCGGCATACCTCCGCGTCGCCGCCGAGAGCCCGCGCGCCATCGCGTTCACGACCGAGCGCCCGCAATGGCGCGAGGCGTGGTGGGCGTCGATCGCGGGATTCGAGCGGCATGACGCTCCCGCCTCGTTCCACGCGCGCGTTGCGAACGGCGCGCGAATCGAGATCCGGTCGGAGAACGTCGCCGGCCTCAGGCTCCTGCCCGCGCGCCTGCGCATGGCGCCGGAAGGGGAGGTCGCCGTCATCTGGAACGGCGAGGAAGCCTGGAAGGGCGCGTTCACGGAACCGGTGCTCATCGGCCGCGAGACATCCGGCGCGGCCGCGCCGTGCCTAGATGAGCTCCTGCGGGGAACGCACGTCTACCTTGCGCCCGCCGATCCCGTCCTGCGCGGAGCGGCCGCCAGGCTGCTTGCGCGCGGCGCCGCCCGGGCGCGCATGGGGCGCAACGCCGGCACCTGGTCATCCGAAGTCCTCGTCGCCGCGGCGGCCTCCGCCGAGGAGCCGGTCAACCTGATCCTCTTCGGCGGCCCCGCGGAGAACGCCGCGACCGCGGCCCTTGCGCCGCGCCTCGCGCCGGCGCTGAGCGCGACCGCGTTCGACGCGGGCGGCGCGTCATTCCCGCTCGAGGAGCACGTGGTCCTCCTGGTCGCGGCCGACCCCGAGACGCCGGAGCGTATGGTCGCGATCGTTGCAGGGGCTCGGCTCGAGATCTTCGCGAGGCAGTGCGCGGACTCCCCCGTCAACCCGTTCGCGTTCCCGGAGCGGGCGGGCAGAACGATGGTCTGGCGCGTGGCCGAGGATGGCGAGGCGGTGTACGAGGCGCTGAGACGGCAGGCCGGAGACTGAAGACTCAGCTCTGCTGCAGCGTGAACGCCAGCACGATGCTCTCCGCGGCCTTCATCGCGGCCTCGGGCGTGAGCTTGTCGTCCTCCTCGAGGTCGACGCTCACGGCCTTGGCGACGCCCGCCTCGGCGGGCGCCGGCTCGCGCTCGTACACGTCGCGCTGGGCATGCGGGAGGAGGTTGAGGAAGAACCGCGCCTTCTTGGCGCGCACCGAGAGGCGCGCGGTCAGGACCGCATCGACGCCGAGCGCGTCGCAGACCACCCGATCGTCGGTCTCGGGCGTCCCGACAGCGGCCATGCCGGGCGGGTTGACGATCTTCAGGCCGTGAACGTCGGCGGCGCTCACGAGCAACTCCTCGCGTACGAGGGTCGCGAACTCCTCCTGGGCCGCCTTCGCCGGCGCCTCGGTCGCCGCGACCGTGAAGAGCCGTATCGCCGCCTGGGGCCGGCGTTCCTCCAACGGCACGACGGGCACCACTCGCACCTTGTCGCCGTCCGCCATCTCGGCCTTGCCCTTCTCGCCCGGCTTGCGGCTGCAACGCAGGTGTCCGGTCGTCGTGATCGCCTCGACGACGAGGTTCCCGCAGACCGGCTCCTCGCCGGGATCGATCTCTCTCTCGGCGTCCTTGATCGGCTGGGAAGGATGGCGGACCTCCAGGAAGTCCCCGGCCCTGACCCCCTCCGGGCCCCGGTCGATCTGGACGAAGAACTTGTCGTCCTGCGTCTTCACGATCGCGCCGGTCATGTCCACGCGGCTCACGATTTCGCGCGTGAAGGCCCGCGCAAGCCGTCTGAAGGCGTTCTCGTGCCAGCAACGCATGCGCAGGGCAACGAGCTTCTCGCCGGTCGCAAGCGAGATCACGTCCAGGTACACGGTATAGCCGCGGTCCTCGCTCCTGTGGATCGTTCCCGCGATGAACGCCTCCTCGCAGGTCAGGCGCTGGAACGGCGCCCGCTCCTCGGCCTTCCCCTGCTGGGCCTGAAGCTCGATCAGCTTGTTCATCTTCTCGAGCGTCATCTCGGAGCGCGTCAGGATGCGGAACCGTCCCGACTCGCTGAGGAGCACCTGCAGCTCCTCGGTCATGCGATCGCCGATCTTCTTCTCGCCTTCCTTCGCCTCCGGGGCGCTCGCGAAGGGAAGGATCGAAAGGGTCGTCAGGGCGCCCCGGTCCTTTCGACCGTCGGACTCGGGGGCGGGGCTCTCGGCGGCGGAGGCAACGAAATGAGGAACGAGGATGAGGAGCCAGGCGGCTTTCCTCATGCTCCGGCACGCGTATCCGGCGCTCGTCCACATTCTATCCATAGTAGTGTTCTGAATGCTCCGAATGTCTGCCTCATACTATGTACGCGCGCGGGTGGCGCTGAGGCTAATCGAATGAAGGTATTTTTAATGAAGGATTGTAAATCTCCTGCCCGCAAGGCGATTCTGTCTCGAATCGAGCCTTCCGGCGCCGCTACGGCGGGGACCAACGGCTCTCCATCCCCGCCGCCGGGCCTCCCTCACCCCCGGTTCGTCTTCTTGCTCCACCAGCTTCTGAGCTTCTGGACCGCGTCGCTGCGCTCTCCCACCGTGCCGCGCCAGTCGAAGGCAACCGGCGGCTCGGCGCGTTTCTTTATCTCCAGCCATGCGTACTCCCGGCACCCCTCGTCCGGGTCCGTGAGCGCGTTGATGAAGCCCTCGATCGCATCCTGGCTCTTCCAGAGCGCCAGGTTTATGACGAGCAGCATGCGGATCTCCCGGTCCTCCTCCTTCATGACCCTGTCCCGCAGGGCCTCGCCGGCCCCGCGGTCCTGGCTTTCCTCCAGGATCGCCCCCAGAATCTCGCAGGCCGCGTAGCGGTTGGCTTTCTGCCCGCTGGCCGCCACATCCGCGACATGGGGCACGATCTCGGCGCCGAAAAGCGGCAGGAGCGCGCGGGAGATCTCCCGCAGGTCCGACTCCGGACACCTGAGCCCCTCGATGAGATTGGGAAGGCCGGTCTTGTCGATCTGGCCCGTCTGCGGATCGGGCCAGACCGCCAGAATGCGGGCGATCTGCACCTTCACCCTGAGATCCCACTGGCCTTCCCTGAGCGTCGTCTGCAACGCGGCGACGGTCGGCGCCCGCGGATGCCGCATGATCTGCCGGACGGCTTCCTCGGCGACGGTCCGGTCGTAGCTGCCGAGTTGCCGCAGAATCCCCAGGTAGTCCTCCGCAGAGAGCTCCCGCTCGCCGCTGCTGCTGCAGCCGGGCCACACGACCAGCCCCAGGCACGCGCACAACACGAGCGGCGAGCTGCGGCGCCGCGCCTCCGCAATCGTTCGCGCAAGCCTCATGAACGCTGCCCCTCGTCTCCGACGTTGAGTCCCTGCCACCGCTCGTCCAGCTCCTTGAGCTCCTTGGCCTTCTCGCTGGTCGAGACGCTCATGCGCAGGAACGTCTTGAGGTCCGTCTTGAGCTGCCCGAGGCGCGGATTGCCGCGGTCCTTGTAGCGGGCCTCGTTCTCCGTGAAGTACGTGTACAGGGCCATGAAGTCGATGCCGCGGTCGCCGAGCTCGCGGAAGAGGTCGTGGTACTCGAGCGTCTTGAGGTCCCCTTCCTCGGGAAAGAGCTTCGTATGCAGCTTCAGGAGCTCGGTCCTGAGCTCGCCGTGGGCCTCGGCCGGCACGCCGACCCTCTCGATGTAGCGCGCGAACTGGTGGAACGTGTGCGTGCTCGCGCGCTTGATGTCCTCCTTCAGCTCGGCGTCGAGCTCGTCCTCGCCGCGCAGCGCGATCGTTCCGCGCTCGTAGTACGTCTTGAGGTCGTTGTACGTCAGCGACACGCGATGCGGCGAGGTCGGGAGGATGATCTCGCGCCGCGGCTTGACGAGCTCGGTGTACGAGAGCTCGCGGTTCAGGTTCTTGATCGTCTCGATCACGTGCGCCGCGGCCTCGTAGTAGATCTGCTGGTCGTCGGAGGACCAGTTCTGGACCGTCTTGTCGGGCCAGCGTCGCTGCCACCAGGAGAGCTGCGAGGCCTTGTCCGGCATGTACTCGGCGAGCACCTCGAGCTTCTGGACGAGGTTGCGCTGCTTGACGATGTGGAGCAGCGAGAGATCGACGACCTCCTCGCGCGTGAAGCGCTCCTTGCCGTTGTTGACCGGCTCCAGCGTCCCGAGATCGACGCCGATCAGGTCCTTCCCGCGCAGGATGTACCGGTCGTTGAAGAGCACGCTGTCCTCGGTGTCGAAGAGCTTGCTCTCGCGCGGCATGGCCGTGGGGTCGTTCTCCACGAGCACGTGCGGCGTGATCATCATGATGACCTCGGTGCGGCCGGTCTCGCTGTAGTCGCGGCCGAAGAGCCGGCCGATGATCGGTATGTCGCCGAGGATCGGCACGCGGTTCGAGCTCTCGACCTCGGACTCGCTGATGAGACCGCCGAGGATTATGGGCGTGTGGTTCTTGACGCGCGCCTGGCCGGTGAAGCGCCGCACGGAGATCTCGGGAACGCCGAGCAGGTCCTCGGCGAACACGCGCCTGCGCTCGCCGTCGAAATCGTTGAGCGCGATGTCCATCTGCAGGACGACCTCCTGGCCGTCCTCGCCGACCACCCGCGGCCGCAGGTTCAGCGTGATGCCGGTGTACTGCCGCGACACGCGGTTGATCGTGCTGACGAGGTTCCCCTGGTTGGTGTCCTGCGTCACGGCAGTGCCATCGAACGTGACCAGCTCCTTGCCGATGTGGAGCACGTTGACGCGGTCATCGACGGCGAGAATCTTCGGCCGGGCCCTGACCTTGGCGTCGCCCTTGCGCTCCAGCGCGCGGATCGCGGCCGCGAACTGGCCCGGGATGTCGACCGACGAATCGTCGAAGAGATAGCTGAAGCCTTCCCGCGTCGCATCCGGGATCGATGCGTACTCCGGCCCGCGCAGGAGCGAATCGGGGAAGCGCGGCGACGGGATCGGCTCGCCGGAGAACGTCGTGTTGAAGTTCAAGATGCTGTGCCGGATGGCGAACTGGGAGGCATCGATGCCCAGGTCGCGCATCTTGCTCGCGTTGAGCTCCACGATCTGGACCTCGAGCATGACCATGCGCGCCGGCCGGTCGATCGTGTCGAGGAACGCCCTGATGCGCTCGTAGTCGTCCTGGGTGCCGACCACCATGATGCAGTTGCGCTCTTCGGTCGAGGACGGATTGGGAAACTGGACGAGCGTGCGCTCGGTGCTCGCCTTGTCCATGTTGAACGCGGGCGGGATGAAGGGATCGAAGGTCGGCATCTCGACCACGTACGGCACCTCCGGCAGGCCGTAGAAGGGCAGGTCCTCGCCTTTCTCCTTCTGCGCCTGCGCGGGCACCCACTTGGTGTACGCGGGCGCCACCGATTTGAGCGAATGCGTGTCCTTGCCCACCACCCAGCTCTTGGTGTGGTCCTCGGAGACGCGCATCCAGACCTGACAGATGCCGGCAATGCCCATGAGCTCCAGCGCCACGTTCGGCGCCATGTGCTTGAGCTTGATCAACTGGGCCGCGAGCTTGAGCCCGGTGCGGTCGAATTCGCTGAGAAGATCGCCCATGTCCTTGACCGCCGCCGCGTCGCCCGTCAAGGCGAGCGTGCGCTCCGCGCTCTTGAGGTCCTTGACCGCCCCGTTCTTGACGAGGTCGGGATGGAACTCCTCGAGGTACCGCAGCGCCTGCTCCGGCGACTTGTGGTAAAGGCTGAAGAACGCCACGACGGGCTTGGCCGGCGCCGGGGGAGGCGCCGCCGGGGGAGGCGGCGCATCGGCCGCCCGGAGCGACATGCAGGCCGCAAGCGCCATCGCGCACGAGTTCGTCATCCACGTCCGCATACAACCTCCTTCCCAGAGGATCGCCGAACGCCTACGTCCCCGCCGCCGGGGCGGCTCCTGCCGCGGGCGGAACGCCGCGCCGCTGGAAGAGGACGAAAGGCGCCCAGTTCCTGGGCGAACCGAATTCTCTGCCGCGCAGCAACGCCAGGCGCGCCGCTCTGAGCGAGGCGCCGAGCGCAAGGTTCCGTGCCGCGCCGCCGTAAAACTCCGCCATCAGATGCGCCGTGGCCCGATCCTCGACCGGCCACAAGCTGGCCACGAGAGCACGCGCGCCCGCGAGCAGAAATCCGCGCGGCAGGCCCGCGATGTCATCGCCGGGCTCGACCCGGCTCACGCCGGTCTCGCACCCGGACAAGGTGACCAGCTCGGCATTGCGAAGATCCATCGCCAGGACCTCCCAGGCGAGCAGCATACCATCCTCGCCGCCGCCTGTCGCAAGAAAAAGCGCCGAGCTCCACGGATCGTGTCCCTTGAACATGCCGTGGCACGCGGCGTGAATCACCCGCGCCGCCGGCGCGCGCTCGCGCCAGAGGGCCTCGGTCGCGTCCTTGCCCTGGTAGACCCGCCCGCCCGCGAAATGCCGCCCGATCACCGAGACCTCTTCCATCGCCCCGCGCAGATCCGGTTTGTCCGGGCGGCCGTCGCCGTCGTAGTCCGTGTCGGGGTTGGCCAGGGCGACGAGGCCTTCCGGCGCCGCGGCCGAGGGCGCGGGCGAAGGCGCCGCGGCCAGCGCGGCGCTCGGCGCGTAGCGCGTCTCGGCCAGCTCGACAAGGTAGGCGCCGCGCACCCTGAGCGCCTCGAAGGGCACGCGGTGCAGGACGCCCGTGGGCACGATGCAGAGCTTCCCCGGCAGCGCGCCGAGCGGCCCGAGGAGCGCCGCGCCGAGCTCCTCGGCGAGCGCGCGGTCATCGGCCTTCTTGGCCGTGAAGAGCAGGGCCCGGCGCTGCAGCGCCGGCCAGTCCGCATCGAGAACGCGCGCCGAGACGCCCGTGCGCGTGAGCATCCAGACGGCGAGGCGGTCGCCCACCGGCAAGTACTCGAGCAGCATCTCGCCCGCGTCCAGGCCGGCGCAGACCCGCGCGGGGCTGGGCGCCGCCCCGAACA
>JBFZCA010000224.1:0-2737 GCA_041308205.1 Planctomycetota bacterium
GAAGGTGATGAACTGGTAGCCGCGCTCGATGCCGCGCTCCCAGAGAACGCCGGCGGTCTTGTCCTTCAGGATCGTGAGATCGGAGTAGGCCGCGAACTCGCCGGCGATGAGGCGCTCGTTCGTGAAGGTCGCGCCCTCGTCGTAGCTCGTCAGGACGATGAGGCGCCGCCTGTCGGGGCCCTTGGGGCCCGTCCATATGATCCGATCGCGGTCGTCGCCGCGCGCCTTCAGCGTGAAGCGCTCGATCGCGCAGGCGACGGGCGAGACGGCGACGCCGGGGCGGGGCTGCGACCAGGTCTTTCCCCCGTCCGCGCTCTCGGCGAGCCAGCGATGCGGCCCGTTCTCCTGCCGGATGTCCATGAGCAGGCGGCCGTCGGCAAGCTCGACGGCCTGGCTCTCGTCGCCGCCCTTGCCGCCGGGCACGATGTCGCCGCGCCGCCAGGTCGCGCCGTGATCGTCGGAGAGGAGGGCGAACACGCCGAAGGGCGCGTACTTCCAGGTCGGGACGACGAGGCGGCCGCTCCTCGTCTGCAGCGCGCCGCCCGGCCCCGTGACGCTCGCCCGCCAGGCGGTCGCCTCGGTCATGTCGCGCGCGATCGCCGTGAGGTCGATGGCGTCAGACCACGTGCGCCCGCCGTCGGCGCTCCAGCGCGCGAAGGTCTGGATATCGTCGGTGCCGGGGCGGCCGGCCTCGGTGCCGCATCCGGGCTTCGAGCGCCAGTACAGGACCCACACCCGCCCGGTGTCGCGATCGACGAACGTCGCGGGGTTGGCGGCGGACCACATCTCCCCGGGATCCTCGAGCACCGTCATGGCGGACCACACGGCTCCGCCGTCGGTGCTGCGCTTGTAGACAAGATCGATGTCCTGGCCGGCGCCGCCCGGGTCGGACATGTTGTGCTTGCGGGCCTCGGCGAACGCGATCAGCGTGCCGTCGGGCGCCGTCTCGATGGCGGGAATCCGATAGGTGTGATAGCCGTCGTTCCCGGAGACGAAGACATTGACGTGGGTCAGCACCGAATCCGCCGCCGCCGCCGCCGCCGCGAGCAGCGCCGCCGCCATCAGCAATCGCAGGTTCATCATCGCTGCCTCCGCGTGAGCGTTCGTTCCGGGCCGCATTGTACCTCGGCCGGCGCCCGGGCTCCACGCCGTGCGGGCCTCGCCTTGACCGGACGCGCCGTTCGTCGTCTGATGGATGGCAGATGCTCGGGCACGACAGTACCGGAGGAGCGCCATCATGAAACCGCACATCGCCGCGACCGCGACCATGCTCGCCTGCGCCATTGCGTTCTCGACCGGGACGGCGGCCGCCGCCGGAGAGGCGTCGATTCCGCTCGCGCCGGGAGCGCACGCCGTGAACGTCCACGATCCGTTCGACTACTTCGTCAACTCCTTCACGGTGGTCGGGCTCAAGGATCACCCGTCGGGGACGCGCATCACGCCGCGGGGCGAGCTCGTCCTCGGCGGCGGCGCAGTCCTGACGCCCCTCGTCGGTCCGACGCTGGCGCCGCTTCGCCCCGGCATCAAGGCCGTGCTCCTCAAGGGGTGGCTTCCCGTCGTGAAGCGCGAGCTCATCGTGAACGGGACGGTGCGGATCGCGCTCGAGGCCTTCGCCTGTCCGATCGAGTACGACCGCACCGCCTTCGACCGGCCGCGGGGAGACGACTTTCTCACGATGGTCAGGGTGGCCCTCGCGGGCGCGACGGGCGAATCGGTCGAGGGCGTCGCCGGCTTCGAGCGCCGGCCGGAAGGCCCGCTTGCGCTTCGCCCCGGGGCCGAAGGCAGTCTGCTCCTCTATTGCGGGGATGATCTCATCGGCGGCGTGCGCGTGCCCGAGCGAGGCCGCGCCGAGGTCGAGGGGAGCCGGCTCGTTCTGCGGGCGAAGCTCGCAGGCCGCGAGGAGGTCCGCTTCGACCTCGCCTTTCCGTTTCTCCCCGGAGGCGGCGCGTCCTCGGATCTCCTCCGGGCCGTGGAGGATCTGGACGCCCGCATGATGCTCGCGGTCGCGTTCTGGGAGGGGCTCATCGGCCGGGGGGCGGCGCTCGCCGTCCCCGAGGACAAGGTGCGCGAGACGTACCTCGCCTCCCTGGTCTACCAGTTCATCGGCCGCGACCGGGGCGAGGTGCGCGCCGGCGAGGGGTTCTACGACGAGATGTACCTGCGCGACGGCGCCTATCAGGCGCTCTCGCTCGCGCATGCCGGCTACATCGACGAGGCCCGGGAGAGCGTCGACCACCTGCTCCGGTTCGCCAAGCCCGACGGACAGCTCGTCAGCCAGAGGGGGCAGCTCGATGCGAACGGCTACGGGATGTGGGCGCCCGTCGAGCTCGCGCAGCTCTCGGGGGACGTGGAGTGGCTTCGGCGCGCGTACCCCTGCATCCGGGCGGCCGCGCGATGGGCCATGAAGGCCCGGCGCGGCGAGAAGGACCCGGGCTCGCCGTTCTTCGGCGTGCTCCCGGCGGCGCCGGCCGACGGCGAGAACCTCTGGGCGGGCAAGAATCACATCCTCGGCTACGACTGGTGGAATCTCCGAGGCATCGGCTGCGTCGCGAAGGCGGCGCGGATGCTCGGCGAGGAAGCCGAGGCGCGGGAGTTCGAGAAGGAGTTTGCCGACTACCGGGCCGCGATCCTGAGGGCTCTCGAACGCACGGGGCTGGACTTCATCCCGCCGAGCTACGAGAAGGACGGCACGCACTGGGGAAACCTCGAGGTCGTCTTCCCGACGCCGCTCCTTCCC
>JBFZCA010000225.1:0-4563 GCA_041308205.1 Planctomycetota bacterium
GGCCTGGCGTTCAACGCGGGCGCGGGCGTCGACAATCCCCACGACGGCGCCTTGAACGCCGGCAGCGCCGACCGCAGCCGCAACATGTTCGTGTTCGCGAACGTGTTCTACAACCTTACCGCGCAGTTGCAGCTCGGGACCGAGTACGGTTGGTACAAGACCGACTATCGCAACGACCGCGAGGGCAAGGCCAACCGCGCGCAGTTCGCGGTGATCTGGAACTTCTGAGGCGCCCGCCCGCGCGCTCGAACGTACGGGATCATCCGCCGCGCACCTGCCCGCTTCCTACCCGGTCCATGGGTGCGTTCCGCTTCTTCCTCGTTTGCCCGCGGCAGGCCGCATCGTACACTGAAGCAGAGGGGAAAACGTACGGATGCGGCTCGGGTATGAGTGATGACCGGTTCTTACGCTCGTTGAACTGGCGCGCGATCCCGCTGGATCGGGACGTGGCGCGCTCCCTGAGCGATGAGTTCCAGGTGCTGTTCCTGCAGAGCGTGCTCGAGATCGATCGCGAGAACATGGAAGTGATGATCCAGCTCGGCGATCTGTACACCAGGCTCGGCCGCACCGAGGAGAGCCTCGCCATCGACCTCAGGCTCGTCAAGCTCTGCCCGGAGGAGAAGGTCTTCCACTACAACCTCGCCTGCACGTACTCGATGCTCAAGGACATGAACTCGGCGCTCCTGGCGCTCGAGAAGGCGCTGCTCCTCGGGTACGACGATGTCGAGCAGATCGAGACCGACACCGACCTCGGGAATCTCCGCAAGGACCGCCGTTTCCGGCATCTGATCAAGGCGCATTTCAACCGCGAGCTGCAGGCGTGACCGGGCCGCGGGCCGCGGCGCCCGCGTGCGTCACCTCCGGTGCGGCCACAGGAACCACAGGCCCAGGATGCCCGCGATCACGTAGGCGCCGAGCGCCACGGTCGCCAGGTTGTCGGCCTCCTTGCCCAGGACGAGGAAGAGCGTGCCGCTCAGGAGCACGCTGCTCGCCAGGAGCCCCAGCGGGAGCTGGGAGTTGAGGCGGTCGAGGCGGCTCTCGATGTTGCGGATGTCCTCGATCGCGATGCGCGTCCTGAGATTGCCTTCGTTGAGGCGATGGAGGATGCCGCCGACGAGGCCCGGAAGCTCCCTGAGCGTCGTCACCGCGTCGTAGAGGTCGAGGCGCGCCTCCCGCAGCAGGGACTGCGGCTTCCAGCGGTCCATGAAGATGCGCTTGGCGTGCGGCGTGAGCTCCTCGATGAGCGCGAACCCGGGATCGAGGTGCCGCACGGTGCCCTCGAGAATGATGAGCGCGCGTCCGAGGAGCACGTACTGCGTGGGAATGCGGATGCGGTGCCGCAGCAGGATGCCGAACACGGCGCGTATGATCGGCCCGAGGTCGATCTCGGCCAGCGGCGCATCGTAGTACGGGTCGAGACATTCCATCAGCTCGGCCGCGAGCTCCTTCTGGTCCGTGGTGTGGGCCGCATAGCCGCTCTTCATGATCTGGCGCGCGAGCAACTGGTAGTCGCGCTGGATGAGCGACGTGAGGAAACCGACCAGCTCGGTGATGGAGCTGGGCGGCAGGCGGCCGGCGCTGCCGAAGTCGATCAGCCCGAGGGCCCCGTCCGGCAGGACGAGGATGTTGCCGGGATGCGGATCCGCGTGGAACACGCCTTCCACGAAGATCTGGCGGACCATCGCGCTCGTCAACTCCCGGGCCAGCTCGTGCCGCAGCGCCGGGGATGCCTCGGTGTGCGTGAGCGTCGCGCCGGGCAGAAACTCGAGCGTGAGGACGCGGCGGGAAGAAAGCTCGGGGTAGGTCGCGGGAATGCGCACGCGCGGCTCCCGCGCGTGGCGCGCGATGCGCGCCGCGTTGTGGAGCTCGTGGCGGAAATCGAGCTCGCGCCTGATCGCATGCTCGAAGACGCGCGCGGTGCCCATGGGGTCGAAATGGGAAAGATCCTCGATCTCGCGGATGATGTGCGCGATCAGAAAGATGACCTTCAAGTCGCGCTCGATCGTGCGTTCGATGCCGGGCCGCTGGATCTTGACGACGACCTCGGCGCCCGCCCGCGTGCGCGCCCGGTGGACCTGCGCGATCGAGGCCGAGCCGAGCGGCGCGGGGTCGATCGACGCGAAGAGCTCGCCGGTCCCCTTGCCGAGCTCGGCGCGCAGGACCGGGGCGAGCGCCTCGAAGGGCAGCGGATCGACCGTGTCGTGGAGGCCCGAGAGCTCATCGATGTACTCCTGCGGCAGGATGTCGGGCCGCGTGGCGAGCAACTGGCCGAACTTGACGAACGTCGGCCCGAGGTCCTCGAGCATCCGCCGGAGGCGCTGGGGCTGCGACAGCGGGCCGCCGGCGTGCTTGCGGAACAGGTGGAGGAGCCGCGTGGCGAACGGAAGGTTGAGGCTGCTCAGGGCATGGCCGAAGCCGTGCCGGGCGACCACCATGAGGATCTCGCGCAGGCGCGGGATCGAACGAAGCGCGTGCCATGAACGCCACACGGGGGTTCCTTCTCCGGAACGGACGCCTCGCGGCGCCGCTCAGGCGTTGGGGCCCGGGAACCCGCAGGAGGGCTCCTCGGGGCCGGGAGCGATGCCGAGGCGCTGCTCGAGCGCCGCCACGCGTGCGCTCAGCGCGTCGAAATCCCCGCGCATGACGGGTTGCCACCTGGCGATCTTCTGTCCCAGCTCGGACGCGATTCTGCCGACGTCGCCCTGCGCTTTCTCGCCCCGCGCCACGAGCTCCGCGAGGATCTTCGCGCCCTGCTCGCGCGTGAGCTCGCCGCCGCGGACGAGGTCGTGAATCACTTCCTCGATCTTCTCCTGCGTGACGACGGCCGCGCCCAGCGCGGCACGCATGCCTTTCTTGACCTGATCGAGCATGGCTCCTGCTCCTTTCCGTGCCGCGGCGGCTCCTCAGCGGGCGGAGGCCTCGTCGATCGCGCGCCGCAACTCCGGCCGCAGGTCCGCCAGCACCGTCTCGATGCCGGGGGCGGACACGCGGTAGCCCGCCGCCTTGGCGTGGCCGCCGCCGCCGAAGCGCCGCGCGATCAGGTTGACATCCACATGGAGGGGGCCGCGCAGGCTCACCTTCCACTTGCCGTCCTCGAGCTCGACGATGAGCGCCACGATGCGCGCGTCGCGAATGTTCTTGAGCTCATCGATGATGCCGTCGAGCTCTTCGTAGGCTATCCCCTTATCGGTCATCTGGCGCCGGGTTATCAAGGACCACACGAAACGGCCGTCGAGCTCGTCGCGCACCGATGCCAGGACCTCGCCGAGGAGGGCCGTGCGCGCGATCGAGGCGCCGCCCTTGAGGTGCCGGTAAAGGCGCGCCGGGGAGGCGCCGTGCCCGACCAGCCTCGCCGCCGCCGAAAGCTCGCGCTCGGTCGTATTGCCGAACGCGAACCAGCCCGTGTCCGAGGCGATGGCCGCAAACAGCGCCGTCGCGGCCGCCGGCGACGGGGTCAGGCCCAGCGCATCGATGAGATCGAGCACGAGAAGCCCGGTCGCGCCGGCCTTCTCCTCGGCCCACGCCGCATCGAAGCCGTGCTGCGGCGGGGGGATGTGGTGGTCGATGACGACCTTGACCGCCGTCGAGCGCGTGAAGTAGGCGCCCAGGTCGCCGAGACGGCCGAGCTCCGACGTGTCGAGCGCGATGAGCAGCTCGCAGTCCGGAAGGGACGGGATGTCCTCGGGCCGGATGACCCGCACGCGGCCGCCGGCATCGAGGAACTTGATGCGCTCGGGCGGCGCGTGGCAGTTCCACACCCGGACGCGCGCACCGATGGACTCGAGCGCGTCGGCGAGCGCTATCTGCGAGCCGAAGGCATCCCCGTCGGGGTAGATGTGGGTCAGGATCACGATATCGCGCGCATCCGCGATGAGCGCGCGCACGCGCATGTCCGGTGTGAAGTACACGCTCTCCGCCTTGTCTCCGGGACCGCGCCCGCGCACGTCGCGGCGCGCCCTGCGCGCGCACCGCGGCCATGCCCGGCACGGTCGAACTCCTCATCATAGGCGCCGCGCGCCCGCCGTCAACCGCGGGGCCGGGGCACGGCGCTTGTCAACGGCCGGCGCGGATGGTACGGTAAGGTCTATTTTAGAGCGGGCCCCGCCGGCCGACTAGCCGTCGCGCGGCGTTCGGGCGGCAGGGACGCCGGGCCGAAGGCTCCGGCCGCCGAGGATGAGGAGCGCACCCTTCCGGCGCCCGTCCGAGCGGGTGTGCGCGAGCGAGAGTGCCGAGTATGCCGCGCAGAACGGATATCCAGTCGATTCTCATCATCGGGTCGGGACCGATCGTCATCGGTCAGGCGTGCGAGTTCGATTACTCGGGCACGCAGGCCATCAAGGCGCTCGTGCAGGACGGGTTTCGCGTGATTCTGGTCAACTCCAATCCCGCGACGATCATGACGGACCCGCAGTTCAGCGACCGCACCTACATCGAGTCGCTCGATGTCGCGACGGTCTCGAAGATCCTGAGGGCGGAGCGGCCCGAAGCGATCCTGCCGACGCTCGGCGGCCACACGGGGGTGAACCAGGCGACCGAGCTCGTCGAGAGAGGGATCGTCGAGGA
>JBFZCA010000226.1:0-8366 GCA_041308205.1 Planctomycetota bacterium
CGCATGCGACTCATGATGCTCGGCCCGCCCGGCGCGGGCAAGGGAACGATCGCCAAGAAGCTCATCGACAAGTACGCCGTGCCGCAGCTCTCGACGGGCGACCTCTTGCGCGCGGCGGTCAAGGAGGGCACGACGCTCGGCCTGGAGGCCAAGAAGTTCATGGACGCCGGGGAACTGGTGCCCGACAAGGTCGTCATCGGCCTCATCAAGGAGCGCCTGGCCCAGCGCGACTGCCAGAAGGGCTTCATCCTCGACGGCTTCCCGCGCACGCTGCCGCAGGCGGAGGCGCTCGCCAAGATCACGACGCTCCAGGCCGTGATCAACCTCGATGTCTCAGACGAGGAGGTGATCGTGCGCCTGAGCGGCCGGCGCACGTGCGCGAAGTGCGGCGCGATCTACCACGTCAGGAACATCCCGCCCAAGGTGCCCGGAAAGTGCGACAACGACGGCGCCGACCTCTTCCAGCGCGATGACGACAAGGAGGAGGCGATCCGGAACCGCCTGAACGTCTACCGCCGGCAGACAATGCCGCTCATCGATCACTACCGCGCGACTGGGATTCTCCACGACGTGGACGGCGCGGCCGGCGTCGAGAGCGTCACGGCCGCGTCCGTGAAGATCATCGAGACGATCAAGTAGTGGCTCGAGTCGTGGCGTATCCGCGGAACGGCATGCCCGCAGCGCTCCGCGCGGCGTGCGCCTGCGCCGCGGCCGTTCTCGCCGCGTGCGTGCAGCTCCGGGCCGCCGATCTCGTCCTCGGCCGGCGGGATGCAACGCTGCGCCTGGACGCGATCGCGTGGCAGTGGACGAACCCGGGCGAGCGGCCGTGGCGCGACGAGATCCTTGCGGACGTCGATCCGCGCGGCGAGCTGCTCCTGGTTGCGACCGGCACGAATGAGCGGCGGCTGCTCCTCGTCCGGCGCGGCGCCGAGCCGATCGTCGTCTCGCGCTCGTTCTTCGAGCTGCGGCCGCCGTGCTTCGCGTCCGACGGCTCGGCGTTCTTCTTCTCGGCAACGTACGGCGAGTACGCGCGCGACGGCAGGACGTACCTGCGCGCGGGCGTGTTTCGCGCCGACCGCGAGGGCCGGGCCGCGCGCGTGTTTCCGCCGCCCGCGGCGCCGGCGGGCGCGGCGTTCGGCATGCTGCTCGATGTCCGCCCAACGCGCAACGCGCTTCTCATCGGCATGGGCGCGGACCTCGACCCGCTGCTCGTGCCCCACGGCGGGTACGATGTCGAGGCCGCGGAGCTCGACCTTGGCGACGGCTCCGTGCACGCTTCCGGCGTGCGCCTGAACGCGCGCGCGCCGGCCTTCTACCGCCGCGACGGCACGGGGTTCTTCTTCCACGCGGAGCCGCCGCTCGGGCGGCTCTACCCGCTCGCGTTCCACAACCTCGCGACGGGGGCGCAGGCCGCCTGCCCGTGGAACGTCGATTCGGGCGGCGCGCCGGCGGGCGATCTCCTGGCATGGACCGAGGCGGTGCGGCATCTCGGCGCGTTCAGGGAGGATGACTTCCCCGTCTTTCTCATCGGCAAGGCGGCCAGAAGCCCGCGCGTGCGCCTCGAGCTCGCCGGGCCGCTCGCGGCGCTTCAGGGCGCCGACCTCGCGCTCAGGTCGCTTCGCAGCGGCGTCGCGCTCTTCTCCCACGGCATGCCCGGCGCGGAAACGTACACGATCGCCGAGCTGCCGCGCGCGCGGCTCGCGCCCCTCCTCGCCGAAGGGCGCAGCCGGGACGTGCGCTACACGCCGCTTCGCATCTTCTTCGGGGAGGCGCCGCCCGCGACGGCCGGGCTTCTCCGCGCGGTCCGCGCCGCGCTCGACCCACCGCCTCCCCCCGCGGATGCGACCGCCGTCTACACGCGCGAGTCCCTAGACCCCGGCCTGAGCCTCCGCCAGACGATCACCGCCTCCGCCCGCGCGGACGGCAGGCTGCTCGTCAGCCTGGCCCCGGCGGGGGAGGGCGGCCCGCCTCCCGTGCAGTGGAGCCGCGATGGCGCGACGTCCCGGCGCTCAAGCGAGGGAAGGCAGTTCCAGGTCCCGCAGCGCGAGCTCGCCGTCCTCGAGGCCGCGTACTCGCCGTATTGCCTCCTCTTCGACCCGGCGGGGCTTCTCGACCCCGAGATCCGCTTCGCCGAGCCGCGCACTGAGGAAGGCCGCATCGCGATTCCCTTTTCCTACGCGGACGGTTACCGAGGGACGCTGTTTCTCGACGCGCGCACGAAACTCCCGCAGGAAATCGAGTCGCCCCTCAACTTCATCGTCGCGGCGCACGCCGCGGAGCTCGGCGGCGTCGGCCGCGCGCGCTCGCTGCGCTTCGAAGCGTGGCGCCGCGAGGCCGGCCGCCTCGTCCCCTGCGCGATGGTTTTCCACGACGGCGCGGCGACGTTCAGGCTCGCGCTCGAGAGTCTGCGCGTGCCGTCCGGGGACTGTCACCGATTTCCGGCGGTAAATCGGTGACTGTCCCCGGAATCCGTCCTCACCGCGACATGATCGCCCGCGTGAACTCGGTGAAGTCCCCAAGGCGCTCATCCAGGATGCGCCGGACGATGGGAACCTGGAGCTGCACGTACTCGTGAACGGCGATGTTCCGGAAGCCGACCATGGCCTGGAGGCGCACCATCAGGCTTTCGCCTATCACGCCGCCTTGCGTGAGCAGCGCGAACGCGTTGCGGGCGTCCTGGGGCACGCCGAGGCGTTCGACCGCCACGACGTGCATGGCCAGATCGATGGCCGACTCGCAGGCCCGCTGGAGGTTCAAGAGGATCGCGTCCTGAACCGTCGGGTCGTCGAGCCGCCCGGGATCGCCGCGGTACTCCTCCGCCACGCGCTTCAGCGCGCGCTCGATCGCGGCCGCCTTGTTGAGGATCACGTCACTCGGCATCGCTCGCACCCGTGAACGCGGAAAGGACTCCGCGGCGCTCTTCGTTCGTCCGCGCGTAGTCGCTGAGCGCGTACATCTCGAACTCCTCGGTGCGCCGCATGTCGTCGGCGAGGAGCCGGCGGCCGCGCCGAAGCACCTCCGCCTTCATGACCGCCGTCGCGCGCGAGAGGTCCACGAGGTCGACATCGCAGCCGGCGATCCGCGCCAGATCCTGCGCGGCGAGAAACACCGCATAGGGGTCGCAGGGCGTCCCCGGCACGAATCCAAGGTCAAGGTCGCTGTCGGGCCGGGTGTTGCCCGCGGCGTGGGAGCCGAACAGGTAGACCGCCGCGGGCTTGAACGGCGCAAGGACGGTCTTGATCGCATCGAGCGGGATCCGCATGGTACCGCAATCTTGTTTCGCACCGTGTGGAAATGCAATAGCGCCGGCCGCTGCGGAGCCGCCCAGGCCCTCCCTCCGCCTCGCCGGCGGACAGGCCGTCCGGGGACAGTCACCAATTCCCCGCGGGAAATTGGTGACTGTCCCCGGATTACGGGACTGTCCCCGGAATGCCACCCGTGGTAGGCTGATGGCGCCACAGGCGGCGGTTGCGGAGGCGGTTATGCACTCGTTCTGCCGGCGCACGTTCTTGACGCGCGTTGCCGCGACGATCGGCGCGGCCGCGGCCCTTCCTTCCCCGATCGCGGCCGGCGTGCTCGGCGCGCCGGCGCCGAGCGATCGCATCGCGACCGGCCACATCGGCATGGGCGGCCGCGGCACGGCGCTCCTCGGCATGATGCGCCGCACGGCCGCCGCCGTCTGCGACGTCGATGCGGAACGCCGCGCGCGCGCGGCGGGCGGCGCACTCGTCGCGTACGAAGACTACCGGCGGCTCCTCGACCGCAAGGACATCGATGCGGTCGTCATCGCGGCGCCCGACCACTGGCACGCCCTCATGACCCTGCACGCCTGCGAGGCCGGAAAAGACGTCTACGTCGAGAGCCCCGCCGCGCGTACGATCGCCGAGGGCCGCGCGATGGTCGAGGCGGCGCAACGCGCGCGGCGCGTGGTTCAGGTCGGGGCGCAGGGCATCCGGACTCCCGCCGCGCAGGCCGCGCGCCGCTGCCTGCGAAGCGGCGCCATCGGCGCCGTCGAGAACGTCACGTGCTGGCACTACCGGAACCCCATCGGCGGGCACGAGGGAGCGTGCGCGCCTCCGGCCGGCCTGAACTGGAACCTGTGGCTCGGGCCGGCGGCCCGCGTTCCGTATCACCCCGACCGCTGCCACTTCAATTTCAGGTGGCTGCTCGATTTCGGCGGCGGGCACCTGCGCGGCCGCGGCGCGCGGATGATGAGCCTGGCCCTGTGGTGCCTGGATCGCGACGGCGCGGCGCCCGCGCGCGTCACGGCCGAGGGCGCGCCCCCGCCCCGCGGCCTGTGGGACTGCCCGCCCTGCATTGACGTCGTGTACGAGTTCAGGAACCCGCGCTTCGAGCTCGTCTGGAGCCAGCCCGGCGAGCCCGCCGCGGACGCGCCGTACGGCGTGAAGTTCCGGGGCGCGCGCGGCACCCTCGTCCTCGCGGGCGGCGAGAGCGACGGCGGGCCCGCGGACGCGACCGCGGCGCATATCGAGGACTGGCTCGCCTGCGTTCGCACGCGCCGGACGACGGCCGTGCCCATCGAGACCGGACATGCGGCCGCCGCGCTGGGCGCGATGGGCATCATCGCCTATCGACTGGGCAGGCCGCTCGTTGCGCCCGCGCCGGCATGACGCCGCACGGCTCGGGCCTCCTTCGCATTCACATCGCGGTTGTCTTCTTCGGCCTCGCGGGGCTTCTCGGCAAGCTCACGGCGGCGCCGCCGGCGACCATCGTCTTCGCGCGCACGCTGCTTGCGGCCGCGGTGCTGTGGCCGGCCGCGATCTTATCCGGGCGCGTGCGCGCGCTCACGCGCGCCGAGGCGCTCGCCGTCGCCGCCGCGGGGCTGGTCCTGGCCGTGCACTGGCAGACGTTCTTCCTCGCGGTCAAGCTCTCGACCGTGGCGCTCGCGCTCCTCACTTACTCCTCTTTTCCGCTCTTCGTCACCTTTCTCGAGCCGCTCTTCCTGCGCACGCGTCTTCGCGCGCGCGACGTCGCCGCGGCGCTCGTCGTCCTCGCCGGCCTCGCGCTCGTCGCCCCTCCGCTCGACACGACGAGCGCGATAGCGCAGGGCGTCGCGTGGGGCATCGCCTCCGGCTTCACGTTCGCGGTGTTCACGCTGATCAACCGGCGCTTCGCGCCGCGCGTCGCGCCCGTGCTGCTGGCCGCGGGCGAGAACTCGGTCGCGGCCGCCGTCCTGGCGCCGTTCCTCGGCGTCGCGGCGTTCGACCTGGGGCCGCGCGACCTGGCGATCCTCGCCGCGCTCGGGCTCATCTGCACGGCGCTCGCACATCTGCTCTTCATGCAGGGGCTGGCGCGCGTGCGCGCGCACGTCGCGGCCGTGATCGCGACGCTCGAGCCGGTCTACGGGATCGCCTTCGCGGCGCTCGTCCTGAGCGAGATTCCGGGGCCGCGCACGCTGCTCGGCGGGGCGATCATCATCGGCGGCGCCGCGTACGCGTCGATGGAACGGAGGCTATAGGCGGGAGGCCGAAGGTAGTCAACGGCATCCTTGGAGATCGAGACGCGGCAGGCCGAAGATCGGGGAGGGAGACCCGTGGGCGCCGTAGCTTCAGCGGAGGCGCCCTGCGGGGTTCTTTCAGCTATCCTCACCTCCCGCCTACAGCCTACAGCCTCCGGCCTCACCTCTCGATCAGCTTCCCGTAGACGAGCCGGCACACGCGCCGGATGAGCGTCTTCAGGAGCTTCTCCTTGCCCGGCTTGGCGGGCGGTTCGGCCGGGAGCGGCGCCGTCTTCTCGGTCTGCCGCAGCTCGCGCAGGAGATCCGAGCCCGAGAGGCGGATGCTCGTCAGCACGCGTTCCATGAGGCGCCGCGAGAGCTCCTCGTTGTCGAGGATCGGCAAGTCGACGTATGCGCAGACCTCGCCGTCCTCCGGGTCGTACCCGAACTGCACGCTCTTTTTGCGGTAGTTGTGCGCGAGCAGGATCTCGATCTGCTGCTCCCTGACGCGCTGGTTCTCGGACAGCGTGAAGAGATCGATGCTCCGGAACTGGAGGAACCGGCCCTCGTCCTGGAGATGCACCAGCAGCCGGATCTGCCCCCAGTCGGTCTCGAGCGGCGGGTAGTAGAAGAACGGGGTGTCGCCGGGATTCCACCTGAGGCCGGGCGGTTCGACCAGCACCCCGGGAAGCGCTTCCTTGAGCCGCGCCACGGTGATCGCCATTGTCGCTCCTCGCTACTCGGGTTTGGGAAGATCCTCGACGTCCAGCGGCCCGGGGTCGCGGCCCGTCTCCAGGATCACCGCCATGCGCGCGTGCACGAGCCGGGCCACCAGGATCACGAGATGGAACGCGTACTCGAATTGCCGCTGCGTGAGGATGCAATCCTCGATCGGCAGATCCACGCAGCAGTCGATCTCGCCGTCCTGGGGATCGAAGCCGATCTTCGCCAGCCGCCGCTTGAACGTCTCCTCGGCGGCCGCGCTCAGAATCCGCCGCCGGTACGGCGTGGTCTCGAGCGTCTGGCCCGCGATCAGCTCGGCCGCGCGAAGCTGCACGAACTGCCCCTCTTCCGCGACGGAGACCTCCAGCGACAGCGTGAGCGAGCCCGAGCATTCGAGCGAGAAGACGAAGCGCGTCTGGTCATCGTCCTCGACCGTCAGGTACTCCCACCCGCGCTCATCGAGCCACTGCGCGATGTCCTGGACCGCAACCGCCACGCGTCCTCCCGCGCCCGCCGCGCGCCTCTTCTCGGCCCCGGCCCCGTGTGGTAACGTTGCTCTAGGGCGACTCATCGGGCTGCGTGCGCGCCGCCGTATCGTTGCCGCGCGGGCACGCCGCCCCGAGGCGCGCCTTGCATCGGTCGAACGCGCGCGCCTCGCGCCGAGTTCTCGCCACGCCACGGTGTGGAGAAAACCTCGTATGGCCTATCGTGTGGGAGATGAGATTACTCCCGGTTACGAGATCAGTCAACCCGTCGGCGGCGGGCCGCTGAGCGAGCGCTACGTCATCCACGACCCGCACGGCGTGTCCTACGAGATCGAGCTCGTGCCGGCGACGGTCGACGCCCCGCTCATCAACCAGATCGCCTACCGTTCGCTCGCCTTCGTCGCGGGGGTGCGGCACCAGTGCCTCCCGGAGAGCCAGGGGACGATCGCGCTGCCGTTCGCCGAGACCGAGCGCCACACGACGTACCGCGAGGTGCCCCTCTGGGAGCACCCGGAAGGCGGCCTGAGCCTGGGCCATCTGGTCGAATCGATCGGCCCGCTGCACCCCGCGCAGGCCATCGAGACGATCGCCGGCGCGTGCGCGGCCCTGCTCGCGGTCAACCGTGCGAGCCGCAACTCGACGGGGAACCCGTTCCCGCATCTGGCGCTGTCGCCGGCCACCATCGCGCTCAGGGAGAACCGCACGCCGGTCGTCCTGGGCTGGGCGAACCGGGCCGCGTTTCTGGCCGCGCGCAGGCCCCCGCTCGCCCAGAACCGCTCCATGGCGTTCATCGACCCGATCCGCCCCGCCGGCGAGATGCTCGACCGGCGCCACGATGTCTACTCCCTGGCCGCGTGCCTCTTCTTCCTGCTGAAGGGCGGCCCGCCGCCCTCGTATCTGCGGACGCCCGGCGAGGCCGAGGATCTCTTCGCGGGCGGCTTGGCCTCGATCGTGGGAGGCGGGACGGCCCGCATGCTGGGCCGCGCCCTGGCGCCCAACATCGGCGCGCGGCCGTCGCTGGAGGCCTTCGCCCGATCGCTGCTCGCCGCCCGCACCGAGGTCGAATTCTGCGAGCGCGGCAGGTGGTCCGTGTGCTCGGGCTGCGGCCTGCTGATGCAGAGCGACCCGGACCTGTGCCCGCTGTGCATCCGCGACCGCATCCTGCCGACGACGCAGGTGCCCCCGGCCGTCATCGACCCCCTGCCGATTCCGCCGCCGCTCGCGGTGCCGCCCCACGGCGAGGCGGACTGTCTGGAGGAGATTCCCGCGGTGCTGAGCCGCGCCGTGCGCGACGCCGCGGAGGAAAAGGGCCGGGCGGAGCTCGCGCGCGTGCTCGGGCACACGATCCGTTCGCTCGTCGAGCGCGGCCTCAGGGAATTCGTCGGCGATCTGCTCGCGGAGGACGGGCGGCTCACCGGCGATGCCTACTGGGTGGCCACCGAGCTGGCGCATCGCATCAGCGCCCGGGCAGCCGAGGACGTCGAGATCGCGCGGGAGAAGGGCGCGTTCCTCAGGTGGCTGCGCGGGCGCGAGCGTTCGTTCCGCTTCAGGAGGAGCCTGCGCACGGATGTCGCGGCGGACGATGAGCGCGTGGACTTCGTCTTCCGCGGCCGCGCGTACCTGTTCGTCCCCGAGCTCAAGATGCACGTCTGGCACCGCGTCAACCGCATCGCGCGCGCCTCGGGCCTCCACGTGGTGGT
>JBFZCA010000227.1:0-3767 GCA_041308205.1 Planctomycetota bacterium
TTCCCCGGACGCGGGGGGCAGCCGCGCGAATGGAAGACGAGGTAGCCACGAAGACACGAAGGCACGAAGGGTCTCGGGCGCATTCCGAGCGCGCGGTGATACACCGCTGATCCTTGGTGTCTTCGTGCCTTGGGTGCATCGTCCTTCCTTCTTCCCCGGACGCGGGGGGCATCACGCGCGCGGATTGACGGGCTACGGGGCGTCCTCGTGCTTCGTGCTGAGCGCGATCAGCGCCTCCCAGTCATCGGGCACGGCGCCATCGAGCGCGGCGCGGTTGCGGCGCACGGCGCCGCAGGCGACGCAGCGGTGGACGATCATGTAGCCCTTCTTTCCGGAGCGCTCCAGGCCTAGCGGCGCCATCATGCCGCCGCAGTCTTCCCGGCGGTCGCCCGGCGCCTCGTCGACGTGCCGCGACCACAGGCAGAAGGGGCAATGATTGCGGTAGCTTCCCGAGGTGAGGGGCGGCACGTTCCTACCGCAGTGAAGGCACCGGAAAGCCTCGTTTCCGGCGCCCACGAAGCGCGGGCGTTCGAGCATCATGCGCGTGCGTGTCCGGGCGGGCGCGGAGCGCCGGAGGCATCCTTGCACATGCCGGCGCCGAATGCAACGGCGGACGTGTATGCGCCGCCGCGAACCCTTACTGACAGGGCGCGTACGCCGCGCACGAAAGGCCGTCGGCGATCGGATCGGTGTCGCACAGATAGAACGGCACCGCAAGGGGCACCTGGCTGGCGATGCCGAACACATGCCGCAGGAGCGCCACCGCATCGCTCAGGTTGAGCGCGCCGTTGTCGTTGGTGTCGGCCGCGTCCAGGCACGCCGGCGCCTGCCCCGAGGAGAAGAGATACGCCAGCAGGGACGGCGCGTCGGCGATGTTGATGGACCCGTCGGAGTTGACGTCGCCGCGCGCGAACCGCGGCCCCTCGCCGTACATGCGGATCTCGTAGAGGAAACCGACATCCTGGGCCGCGCAGAACGCGGTGAGCGCCGGCCGCGTGCCGACGGCCAGGCCTCGCAGCGCGGCGGAGCCGGTTGCAAGCTCGAGGTCGATCGGCATGCCGGCCACGACGGGGCTGCCGCTCTGGGGGACGTGCAGGGGCACGAGCCGCTTGACGTAGCTCGCGCCGAGTTGCGGGAAGTCGGCGTTGTCCGGGACCTGCCCCATCGCGGCGTACAGGATGGTCATGCCGGCGTACGCACCCGGGACGGCGCACAGGCCGCAGGGCAGGCCCCACGTCCCGCGTTCTCCGGGCAGGCTGACGGGCAGGGGCAATGCCTCGCTCGCGGCGACGAAGCTCTTGCCGTCGGAGGCGCGCTGGAACGAGCAGATGGCGTTGCGATTGATCGCGGAGACCCAGAAGAGGTCGTGCCGCGCATCGAATGCCATGTCGCCGATCTGATCCTGAAGGAAGGGATTGCGAATGAGCGGAAGCCCGGAGGCGATCGCCACGCCCTCCGCGGTGGTCCGGGCCGCATGGTAGTCCCGCGCGGGCGAGAGGCCGAGCCACACGAGCTCGCTTCGAGCGCTGTCCCACGCCATCGCGACGATCACATAGCCCTCGGGGAACGGCGCCGCGATGGACGTGAGCGGATCGAGCGCTCCGGCCGCGGTGCGGCGGAAGCGGCGGACCGACGCGCCGGACATCGCCAGGGTGTTGGCGGCCAGCAGCGTTTGCGTCTGGCCGTCATCGATCAGCGCCAGCGCGAACGGCTGCACGGCCGGGGTGCCGCTTGCGACCGACGCGATGCCGAGGATGCCGCCCGCCGCGGTGCGGGCATCCGCGAACGTGGACGGCGCCTTGGCCGCGCCGGCGGCGGGCGTGAGACGGAACTGGAAGCGGCCTTCCGCGCCGAGCTCGTGCTGCAGCGTCGTGGCCCCGCCCTGCGCGGTCGCGATCGTCACCAGGTCGCCGCTCGCCGCATCGCGCGCCTCCAGCGCGATCGAGGAGTACACGCCGTTGTTCTTCCACGAGAACGTCCCGGTGATGGACTCCGCGGTCGCGCCGCCGCCGATCTCCGTCTCCTGGACCGCGACCGTCACGCCGGTCACGCCGAATAGCTGCGGCGCGGGCGTGTCGAACAGGAGCAGCGCGCGCCGCTGCGCGTCGGCGATGACCGTGAAGTGCGAGGTCGATCCCATGCAGTACGCGAGCCCCGCGGGCCAGCCCGGCCTGGTCTTCTGGTCGGCGATGTCGAGGACGTAGCTGGCGCCGACCTCGTTGCCGAGAAGATCGACGCGGATCACGCGCACGGCGCGCTGATCGGTGACGGCGCCGACAAGCAGGTCGAAGTACCCCGGGCCGATGGGCACGAATTCGATGCCCATGCCGTAGCCGATCTTGGCATCGCGATGGCGCGTGGGCGCATAGAACTCGCCGGCGAGGCGTGCGCCGGTCGAGCGGTTGAACGACAGATACCGGTCGTTGGCAATGTCGACGACCCAGAAGGCATCCTGGGCGGGCACGTAGGTCATCTCGCCCAGCAACGCATCCGCGGGCGCGGCCAGGGTGGCGCCCGGCGCCAGCGACCACCCGTCGAGGTTCGTTCGGAGGAGGTTGTAGGCGAAACCGGTCGCGGTCGTCGTCTCGACGAGCCAGTACAGCACCTGCTCCTGCTCGACCCAGGCGATGCCGACCGCATCGCCGGCCGTGACGGGCGTGTATATGGCCTCGAGCACGGGGATCTGTTCCGGCGCGGTGAGGCGGTAGCGGCCGGCCTGGCCGTCGGACATCTGGCACACGATCAGATACTGGGAGGAAGGCACGTAGGCGAGCGCGTAGGGCTCGACCGGGGTGACTATACGGCTCGCATATTGTCCGAACGCGAAGATCGGAGCCGCACAGGCGCACAGCACAACTCCGCACACAACAATCGCCGGGGCTCCTCGCACCATGGTGGGAAACCTCCTTCCGAGCGCTGCTCCATTTCCCGGCTGCCGGGCTCTCGCGGCGGGCGGCGGCGCGCCGCGCACCCCCGGCGCCATTGACGGCCGAGAATGCCTCTCTTCTGTCCCTTTTCCCAGGCTTCCTTTTACTTGTTGAAGGGCGGCAGGCACTGCCGCCGCCGAGGCATGCTCCGGCAGTCAATCGTCGAGTATAAGGGCTGGCCCCCGCGGCGTCAATGCGGGATCCGGGCGGCGGGAGAGGGGTTTCAGCGGCTGTCCCCGCTCTTCTGCGCGGCCTTCAGGTAGTCCCCGATCTTGGCGCGCGCCCGATCGAGCGCATCGTTCACGGCCTGCTGGGTCACGCCCTGGAGCGCGGCGATCTCCTTCTGCTCCTTCTGCTCCCGGTAGTACAGCCGAACGACTTCCCGCTGTCTTCCGGTGAGAATATCGTCATGATCCAGGATCGCCCGGGTGAACATCATCCCGCGCCAGAGCCGCGGCAGATCTTCATGGTCGATCCTCCCGGCCTCCATGCTGGGCAGGATCGCCTCGACATCCGGGCAGATGGCCGTGCAGGTCGTCCTGTCCGGGCACTTGTTGCACACGCGCGTCGTGGTCATTCCCGGGAAGGTATCATGACCGCTGCCGCGCGTCAACTCTCGATGCGCCCCGCGCGGGGCGCAGGGGACGCGGGGCACGGTACATATTCGGTGAACCCGTGGCCCTGCAGGCGCCGGCCGTAGCCGGCGTTTCCCCCCTTCTCCTGATGGGGGGACGGAAGGGGGGTTGTCTCAGACAGCAGGGACGCCGAGCGATTGCCGCCGTGGAGACCTCCGGTCCCCGCCTCCATAGCGCCGGCAGAGCCGCAATTGCGCAACGGACG
>JBFZCA010000228.1:0-8858 GCA_041308205.1 Planctomycetota bacterium
TGGACGAGATGCCGCAAGCGCATCGAGAGCACGCCGAGCATGGACAGAAGAATCTCCACCTTTCGGCGGGCGAGCGCGATGAACGGCTCGCGCGGTAGGTACGCGGTTCTGACGGGGCCCATGCACAGGGCGTGCGCGGGGTAGCCCTTGCCCTGGAACATCGGAACCTCGCCGCACGCGTCGCCCGGCCCCAGGAGGTGGACGACCTGCTCCCTGCCGTCGGCGCCGAAGCGGCAGACCTTCACGGCGCCGGCGACGATGATGTGGAATCCCTCGGCGGGCTCGTCCTCGTGAAAGAGAAACTCGCCGTCGGCGTGGGCGCGCACCGCGCTCACGCCGGCAAGATCGCCCAGATCCTCGGGCGCGAGCGCCGCGAAGAGCGGGCAGGCGCGCAGGCTCTTGGCCTTGGCGTTCTTGTCGAGCGCGACGCGTTCCATGCGAGCAGGCTCCCGGCTCCGGGCGACGGTCCCGCGCGTCCCCCGGAGAGTGCCGGCATGGTACCGGACGCCGTGCCGCCCCGGCAAGGCCGCGGCCCCGGCCCGCATCGGAAAACCTCGTCACGTTCGCACAGCTTGTTGCCCGCGCCGCCGGCGCCTGTTAAGCTTGCGTCTTGTTTTTTCCCGGGCACCGCGGGGGAAGTACCGCCCGGGTGCGCGCAGTCACACAAGGGAGCCCATGCCCGAACGCTATTTCGATGCCATTCTGAAGCACCTCGCAAGCCGAGGCTACCATCCCCTGAAACAGCACCAGCTCGCCCGCCAGCTCGGCGTCGCCGAGGAGGAGTACGACTCGTTCCGCGATGCGCTGAAGGCCCTCAGGGACGCGGGCAGGATCGTCCTCGGGGCGGGCAATGCGCTGACGCTGCCCGGACTGCCCGAGCGCGTCGTCGGCACCTACCGCCAGAACCCGCGCGGGTTCGGCTTCATCACGCCGGAAACGCCCTACTCTCACGGCGATCTGTACGTGCCCGCGGACGCGGCCGGCGGCGCCATGACCGGCGACAAGGTCGAGGCGCGCGTCGCGCACGAGAAGAAGGGCGCGCGCCGGGTTTACTCCGGCGCCGTGACGCGCATCATCGAGCGCGGGAGGAACCGCTTCGTCGGCGCGCTCCAGAACGCGGGCGCGGCGTGGTTCGTCATGCCCGAGGGCAAGCACTTCGTGCGGCCGATCGTCGTGCGCGACATCTCGTCGGCGAGCCCGCCGAGCGGGACCAAGGTCGTCGTCGAGATCGTGAGCTACGGCGCCGAGGGCGAGCTGCCGACGGGCGTCATCGTCGAGACCCTCGGCGCGACGGGGCATCTGGCGGTCGAGACCGACGCGGTGATCCGCAGCTACGGCCTGCCGTTCCGCTTCAGCGAGGAGGCGCTCGACGATGCGCGGCGCGCGGTCGCGGGGTTCGATTCCGATGCGCTCGACGGCCGCGAGGACCTGACCGGCGCCACGGTGGTGACGATCGACCCGCCCGATGCGCGCGACTTCGACGACGCGCTCAGCCTGACGCAGGAGCGCGGGGGCATGGCGACGCTCGGCGTCCATATCGCCGACGTCGCGCACTTCGTCAAGGAGGGCACGCGGCTCGACACGGAAGCCAAGGAGCGCGCGACGAGCGTCTACTTCCCCAAGCGCGTCGTGCCGATGCTGCCCGAGGTTCTCTCCAACGGCGTCTGCAGCCTGCAGGAAGGGCAGCGCCGCTACTGCAAGAGCGCCTTCATCACCTACGACCGCGACGGCAGGGTCGTGCGCACGCGCGTCGCCGAGACCGTGATTCGCTCGAGCACGCGCCTCACGTATACCGAGGCGCAGGCGATCATCGACGGGCAGGCGGGCGGCCACGCCCCGGCGGTCGTCGAGCTGCTCGGCGACCTGGAACGGCTCGCCCGCGCGATCGAGAGGCGGCGCACCGCGGCGGGCATGATTCACCTCGACCTTCCCGAGATGGAGCTCGTCTTCGGCCCCGAGGACAAGGTCGCGGACGCGGTGCCGGCCGACGATGCCTACACGCACACCCTCATCGAGATGTGCATGGTCGAGGCGAACGAGGCCGTGGCGCGGGTGCTCGAGCGCGCGGGCAGGAAATTCCTGCGGCGCATTCACCCGCCGCCCGACCACATCGCGAACGAACAGCTCAATTCGTTCCTGCGCGCCGCGGGCCACACGCTGCCCAAGGACATGGGAAGGTCGCAGCTTCAGGCGATTCTGCGAGGCGTGCGCGGCAAGCCCGAGAGCTACGCCGTCAACATGGCCGTCCTGCGGACGTTCCAGCAGGCCGAGTACTCGCCCCGGGCGATCGAGCACTACGCGCTCGCGAGCGACGGCTACTGCCACTTCACGAGCCCGATCAGGCGCTACCCCGATCTCACCGTGCAGCGTCTCGTCGCGGCGCTCTACCGCAAGCGCCTGGGCGAGCTTCCGCCGGACGACGAGGCGGCGCTGACCGCGCTCGGCGAGCAGATGACGGACGCCGAGCGCCGCGCCGAGGCCGCCGAGGCCGAGCTCAGGGAGGTCCTGATCCTGCAGTTCCTGGAGACGAAGGTCGGCGAGGAGCTCGAGGGCGTCATCACCGGCGTCACGAACTTCGGGATCTTCGTCCAGGTGCCGCGCTTCCTGGTCGAGGGCCTCGTGCACATCGAGGCTCTCGGCGATGACTGGTGGGAGGTGAACCCGCGCTACGGCTTCCTGCGCGGCGAGCGCACGGGGAGGACGTTCCACGTCGGGCACCTCGTCGAAGTGCGCATCGCCGCGGTCGACACGGCGCGGCGCCAGCTCATACTCGCGCTCGTGAAGAAATCGGGGGTCGCGTCCGAGGGCGCGCGCCGGCGGACGAAGCCGAAGGACGGGCGGCGCCAGCGTCCGGTGCAGCGGCCGCGCGGCGGCAAGAAGGGCGCGCGCCGGCGATAACCGCCGCGCCGGGCCTACACGTTGAAGAGGAAGTTGATGACGTCGCCGTCCTGGACGACGTAGTCGCGCCCCATCGTGTGGTGCTTGCCCGCGCGCTTCACGGCCTGCTCGCTGCCGAGCGCCGCGAGATCCTCGTAGCTCATGACCTCCGCGCGAATGAAGCCGCGCTCGATGTCGGAGTGAATCACGCCGGCCGCCTCGGGCGCGGTCGAACCCCGGCGGACGAGCCACTGCCTGACCTCATCCTTGCCGACCGTGAAGAACGAGATCAGGCCGAGGGCCGACATGCACAGGCGCGACAGCAGGTTGAGGGCGGGCTCGCGAATGCCGGCCGCCGCCATGAACTCGGCGCGTTCCGCGTCCGTGTCCAGGCCCTGAATCTCGGCCTCGGCGCCCGCGGCCAGATGCATGAGGTGCAGGCCGTGGCTCCTGGTGCGCTCCGCCATGCGGGGGCCGAGGTCCGCCCCGGCGGCCGCCGCGTCGGAGGTGTTGAGCGCGACGACGAGCTGCTTGAGCGTCGTCAGCGGGTACACCGCGAGGCGCCGGAAGTCCTCGATCGTCAGGGACAGCGTGCGCAGCGGGAGCGTCTCCTCGAGATGCGCCTTGATGCGCTCGAGGAGCGCCTTCTCCTTCTCCGCGCCCGCCTGGTGGGAATGGCGCGTCTCGCGCTCGAGACGTTCCAGGCGCTTCTCGACGAACGCCAGGTCGTTGAGGAGCAACTCGGCGCCGATCTCGTCGATGTCGCGCACGGGGTCGACCGTGCCGTGCACATGATAGACGGCGGCATTCTCGAACGCGCGCACGACGAGGCACAGCGCATCGGCCCGCGCGACATCCTGGAGCAGCTTGGTGTCGGCCAGGATGCGCGCATCCAGGTCGGGAAAGAGATCGAGGTCGATCTTCGCGGGCGCCCGGCTCTGCGGCTCGTAGAGGCGCACCAGGTTCTCGAAGCGCGCATCGCGGATGTCGGCGACGCCGGGGAGCGCCTTCTGCGGGTCCAGCCCCGCCGGCCGAACGCCGTTGCCCGTCAGCAGATGAAAGAGCGTGCGCTTGCCGCTCTGCGGTAGTCCGATAATGCCGATTCTCATGGTCCGAACGGTCCTGAACCTGCGCCCCGGCCGATGCGAGCCCCCGTGTCGGAAGGCGTTATCGGCCGCCCGGGAGGCCCGGCGGCTTGCATGCCGCCCGCGATGCCCCTTGTCTTGAGAATACCCCGGAAGGCGGTTCCGAGCACGGCGGGCGAATGCCGAAAAGAACCGATAGTACCGTAGGGTGGAGGGTTTGCCAACCGGCCGCGCGCGTTCGCGGCCGGGCATGGAAGACTGCGGCCTCCCGCGGCAGGCGGGATGCGGAGCGGAGGGAGCATGGAGGAACTCGATCCCGGCGGCATGGGCGACGTCGGCGGCGCGGCCCGCGAGGGCAATCGCGTGGAAGATCCGGATGCGACGCAGGCAGCCGATGTGCAGGTTCTCGCCGTCGACGGCGACCCTGCGCACCTTCGTCTCGTGGAACGCTGTCTTGCGCGGCCGTGCGGTGCGGTCAGGTTCGACGCGACCTCGGCCGACACGCTGGCCGCGGCGGTCGCCGCGCTCAAGGACCACAGCTTCGACCTCGTGCTGCTCGAGGTCATGCTGCCGGACAGCGCCGGCCTCGCGACGCTCAACAGCGTGCGGGCTGCGGCCGGCGGCATTCCCGTGATCGTGCTCACGGAGCTCGACGACGAGGAGCTCAGCGTCCGCGCGATTGCCGAGGGCGCGCTCGACTACGTGGTGAAGAGCCGGCACATGCGCCGGCTGCTGCCGCGCGTCCTGCGGCAGGCGCTGGCGCGCCGGCGCGCGGAAGAGGTCCTCAGAGCCGATGAGGGACGCCACCGCACCGTGGCCGAATTCGCCGCCGACTGGGTGTACTGGCGCGGCCCCGACGGCCGGTTTCTGTACATGAGCCCGTCCTGCGCCGCCGTGACCGGGTACACGGCCAAGGAGCTGTATGCCGTCCCGGAGCTCGTTCGCACCATCATCCATCCGGACGACATGGCCGCGTGGGCGGCGCACGAGGCGGACGTCGAGCATGACGAGCCGCGGTACATCGAGTTTCGCATCGTCACCAGGCAGGGCGAGGTGCGGTGGATCGGTCACACGTGCCGCGCCGTGCGCGACGTGCGCGGCACGTTCCGCGGAGTTCGCGCGAGCAATCTGGACATCACCGAGCGCAAGCGCGCCGAGGAGGATCTCATCCGCGCCAAGGAGCAGGCCGAGCAGGCCAGCGGCGCCAAGAGCTTCTTTCTCGCGAGCATGAGCCACGAGATCAGGACGCCGATGAACGGCGTCCTGGGCATGCTCAATCTGGCGCTCGAGACCAAGCTCACGAACGAGCAGCGCAAGTATCTGAAGGTCGCGCTGGACTCGACCAACGTGCTCCTGCGGCTCATCAACGACATCCTGGATTTCTCCAAGGTCGTCGAGCACAAGCTGGAGCTCGACGACATCGAGTTCAGCCTGCACGACTGCCTGTACGGGCTGCTCGGCGTCATGAATCCTCTGGCCGATGCCAAGGGCCTGGACCTCGTGCTCGTGGTCGAGCCCGAGGTCGAGGACAGCGTGCGGGGCGATCCCGGACGCCTGCGCCAGGTGATCACGAATCTCGTGAGCAACGCGATCAAGTTCACGGCGCGCGGCGAGGTGGTCGTGCGCATCTCCCAGGAGTCGCGCGCCGGCGATCGGATCATGATCCACGTCGCGGTGCGCGACACCGGCATAGGCATCCCGCAGGACAAGCTGGCGAACATCTTCAACCCCTACGCGCAGGCCGACCGTTCGACGACGCGGCAGTACGGCGGCACGGGCTTGGGGCTGGCGATCTCGGTCGAGATCGTCAGGCTCATGGACGGCGAGATGTGGGTCGAAAGCGAGGAGGGCAGGGGGAGCACCTTCCACTTCACCGTGGTCCTCCACGCCGCGGCCGTGCGCCTGGCGCCTCACTGCGTGGCGCCGGCGCAATTGCAGGGGACTCGAGCGCTGGTCGTCGATGACAATGCGACCTGCCGCCTGGTGATCGAGCGCGTGCTCAAGCGCTGGGGGCTCAAGGTGGAGTCCGTCAAGTGCGGCGAGGCGGCGCTCGAGGCTCTGGCGGCCGAGGGGCGGACGTTCGAGCTCATCTTCATCGATGCCAAGATGCCCGACATTGACGGCTTCTCCCTGGCGGCCGAGATCTCCGCGCGCGGCCTGCTCCGCGACGCCAAGGTGGTCATGCTGACCTACACGGGCTTTCGCGGCGACAGCATCGAGTGCCGCAAGGCGGGCATCTCGGGCTATCTCCAGAAGCCGATTCAGGAGAAGGAGCTCCTCGGCATCATCCGGCGGGTGCTCGGCCTGTCCGTGGTCGAGCATCAGAACAAGACCCTGGTCACCCGCCACACGCTGCGCGAGAATGCCCGGCGGCACAGGATCCTCGTCGCCGAGGACAACGCGGGCAATCGCGCGCTGATCGTCTCGCTGCTCCAGAAATGGGGCCACTCGGTCGCGTCGGTCCAGAACGGCAGGGAGGTGATCGAGACGCTCGATCGCGAGCAGTTCGATGTCGTCCTCATGGACATCGAGATGCCGATCCTCGACGGCCTCGAGACGACGCGCCGGATTCGCGAGAAGGAGCGTGCCACGGGACGCCACTTGCCGATCATCGCCATGACCACGCAAGTCGTGAAGGGCGACCGGGAAAAGTGTCTGGATGCGGGCATGGACGAGTACGTGCCCAAGCCCCTCACGCTGGAGCGGCTCTTCCAGATGCTCGAGCGGCTCGCGCACGACACGGACGCGTAGGCTGGAGGCTACAGCCTCTACTTGACCGCGACGGTGATCTTCTGCGCCTTGCGGGCCTCGACCTTCGAGAGGTTGATCCGCAGGACGCCGTTCTTGATCTCCGCCGTGATGTGCGCCGGATCGATGTCCTCGCCGACCGTGAACGTGCGGCGGTAGTCGCCCAGCTCGAACTCGCCGAGCACGGGCGGCCCGTCATCGCGCTGATCTTCCTGCCGCCCGTGGATCATCAACTGGCCGCGCTCGTAGCGCACATCGAGCGCTTCCGGGTTGACGCCGGGCATGTCCGCGATCAGGATGACCTTGTCGCCCTCATCGTAAATGTCGACCGGCGGCATGAGCTCGGCGCGCTGAGCGGCTCGAGCGACCTGCATCTCGTTTTCCTTTTTCATGGTTTCCTCCTAGCTCTTGACCGCTATGCTGTAGGGTTTTTCCTCGGGCGCCTTCGGGAGCCTCACTTCCAGCATGCCGCTCCTCAGGGTCGCCTCGACCTTGCCGGTGTCGACGCGGTGCGGCAGGCGCACCGAACGACCGAAGCGTCCGTGCCCGCGCTCGCAGCGGTAGTACCGCTCGGGCGGCACCTCGCAATCGGGCTTGCGCACGCCCTTCACCGTCAGGGTGTCGCCCTCGACCGTGATGTCGAGATCCTGCATGGCCACGCCGGGAACCTCGGCCCTGAGCACGGATTCATCCGGCGTCGAGTAGACGTTCACCCTCGGGAACGAGGCGCCGGGCTCCGCCAGGAAGGGACGGGGGCTGTCGGCGAGGTCGAAGACCCTGTTGATCTCGTCCTGCAGCTTGAAGAGCATGTGGTAAGGATTCCAGTTACCGTTAAGAAGCCGTGTCATACGCACCTCCTTTTTGTTTCTGAATCGTATTGAACTGTATCAGCGTTCGAGCATCTCAGAAGCAAGGCGCGTGCCGAAGACATTCGCAAATCATAAGATGTTATTGTAAGCCAGTTTAAAAAAACACTCGGCGCGAGCTTCCTTCATGTGCGACCATTTGGCTGCCATAATGACTGCCGTCAAGTGTCGCGTTGACGCAATCTGCTCAATGGTGGGTGTCAGAATGGCAGCGAGGGGTATTCACCACTTCACGCGATGAACAGGGGTATGATCATCTCGTCTTCGGTGAGCCCCGCATGGGCGGCGCGCAGATAGCCTGGCGAGTCCTCGTCGGGGAGGTAGTAAAGGAGCGCGTGCGCATCCGAGAGAGCGATGAAGTCGCCGATGCGTGCACGGGTGAGGGGCGCCAGCGGCTCGGGGCCGAGCAGGCGGAGCCGCTCGACCTCCGCGATCGGTATGAGGACGTGCGTCGCGCCGAAACGCTTCCTGAACATGCGCGCGAAACGTGTGCGGTTGCCGGGCTTGACGTGAAAGGAAGGCACGGCAGGCTCGCCGACAGGCTCGTGTTCGAGGCAGCCGAGCAGCGGGTCCCCCGACCTGAGCACGAACTCGCGTTCCGGCGGCACGTTGATCAATCCGTGGTCCGCCGTGATGACGATCCGCGCGGACGAGGGCAGTCGCGCCCTGAGGTCGCCCAGTTCCTTGTCTATGCACGCGAGCAGCTTCGTCGCGCGCGCCGGATTGATTCCCTGGTCGTGGCACATGGAATCGAGGTGCGGCACGTACAGGTAGGTATAGGAGGGCCCGCGCGCCGCGGCCACACGCTCCCTGACGAGGCGCACTGCCTGGCGGATTTCGTCGTAGCCCCGCCGAGGCGTGGCGCCGGTCGAGTAGTGCGAGTACACGCTCGCGACGATGGAGTCGGGCAGCACGGCAAGCGGCGCGTGCGTGAACGCCGGTACGATGCTCGGCAGGGGAAACGCCCGTTCGGGCGCCAGGCCGAACATCTCGAGGGGCTGCTCGGAAAAGCGTTCCACATACCGCAGCACTGTGGCGGTCAGGCCGACCTCCGGAAAGCGCACCCACCAGCCGCAGATTCCGTGCGCGCACGGCCACGCGGCCGTGGCCAGGCTCGTCAGCGCGACCGCCGTCGTCGAGGGAAAGACCGCGAGGAGACTCTCGGCGTAGCTCGTGCGGAGAAAGGCGCGCGGCTCGAGGAACTCGAGGAAACGCGCGCCGAGCCCGTCAACGAGCACGAACACGTAGTGGTCGGCGGCCCCGATCCGCGCCGCCAGGCGCG
>JBFZCA010000229.1:0-10934 GCA_041308205.1 Planctomycetota bacterium
GCCGAGCGCGTCCTGCACCGCGGCAAGCTCGGGCTCCAGCTCCGCCAGAAGCCCGTCGTCGGCCTCATCCATGGCAATCGCCGCGAGCTCGCGCGCATCGGCGAGGCTCTTGTCGAGCGCCTGAATGTCGTCGTTCGTGCGCTTCACATCGGTCAGTTGGGCGATCACCCGCCTGGCCCGCTCCTGGTCATCCCAGAAGCCCGCCTGCGCCATCCGCAGCTCGAGCGCCGATTGGCGCTCCACGAGCGCGGCCCGATCGACCGCCCGGCAAAGCTCATCGAAACGTTGCGCGAGGCCGCCGAGCCGCGTCTTCAGCTCAGCACGAGACAACACCATGGGAACTCCCGAATTCGTGCACGCCGCCGCCGCACACGCGGCGCCGCCGGCATTCCGAGCAATTATAGGAGCCCGCTCCCGGCTGTAAATACCGGCATCGGCGGCGGCAGATCCGGGGAACATGGTAAGATAGCCGGCCGTTCCCATGGACGACGACATGCCCGGCGAACCTGCGGCCTCCGCGCCGCCTCCGGACGACCGATCGCGCGCCGGCGCGGACGGCGGGAATCTTCGCGCCGTCATCCTCGACGTGGACGGCGTGATCTTCCGCGGCCAGTTCTTCGTGCGCCTCTCGCGGCACATGGGGATCGGGGCGCTGCTTGCCGCCCTGCGCGATGCGTTCATGTTCAACATCGGCAGGCTCGCCCTCGCGGGGCTTCTCACGCGCAGCTTCGCCCGGTTGCGAGGCCTCCGAGCGGAGGCCCTGCACACCGTGTTCGAAGCAATGCCGCGGGCGCGCAACGCGCGCGAGACGATCGCGGCGCTCAAGGCGGCCGGCCTGCAGGTTCTCATCCTCTCGAGCGGCGTCCCCGACGCGCTCGTCAAGCGGCTTGCGGAGGAGCTGGGCGCCGACGAGGGCGCGGGCATCGATGTCGCCGTCGCGGACGGACGGCTCACGGGCGCGATCGGCCGGGGCCTGGCGCAGGAGGACGGCAAGACCGCCTTCGTCCAGGCCTGGCGCGCCGCCCGCGGCATCCCGTGGCGCGCGTTCGCGGCCGTGGGCGACGACGACAACAACCTCGGCCTCATGGAACGCGCCGGCCTCTCGATCGGCATGCGCGCGACCTTCGGCGTCAGGCGCAGGGCCGACGTCCTGATCGAGAGCAACGACCTGCAGGAGATCCTGCCTCCCATTCTCCGGCGACCGGCCGCGGCGCCGGCCGTGCTGCCGCGCGTGGAGCTCGTGCGGCGCGCCATCCACGCCATGGCCTTCGCATGGCCGTTCCTGGCCCTGCCGAATCCGCCCGCGGCCGCCGCGATCCTGACGGCGGCCATGCTGGGCTACACGATCAGCGAGTACTTCAGGCTCAACGGCCTCTCCGTGCCCCTCATCGGCGCCGTGACGCGCCGCGCCCTCCGCCCGCACGAGCACCGGCGCTTCGCGTTCGCCCCCCTGGCGCTCGGGTTCGGGGTGCTCATGTGCCTTGAGTTTCCGGAGCCGATCTCCTACGTTGCCATCGGCGTCGTCGCCTTCGGCGACGGCATGGCCAGCATCGTCGGCCGCTTCTGGGGCCGCCTGCCGCTCCCGTACAGCCGCCGCAAGACGATCGAGGGCTCGCTCGCGGGCTTCGCCGCCTCGCTGTGCGTCTGCCTGGTCTGGCTGCCGTTGCCGGCCGCGCTCGCCGTCGCGCTCTGCGCCGCCTTCCTCGAATCGCTGCCCTTCGGGGATCTGGACAACTGCATCGTGCCGGTCGCCGCGGGCCTGCTGTGCCTCGCGCTGCGGTGACGGCGCCCCGCGTCAGCACTCGAACCGCGCCGCCTCCTCCGCCAGGCATGCCACGTTCTCGGGCGGCGCGTGCGGCGGGACGCTGCAGGCCGAGCTCAGGATGTAGCCGCCGCCCGGCGCGGCGATCGCGAGGCGGGCCCGCGCATCGGCGCGCACCCGGTCCACGGTCCCCTTCAGCAGCGTGTTCACCGGATCGATGTTGCCCTTGATGAAGGCCTTGCCCGCGAGCGTTCGCGCCGCCTCGGCGAGCTCGACCGTGCCGAGCGGCGGCGGGTCGAGCGTGTCGATGCCGTCCGTGCCCGTCGCCAGCATGAGATCGAGCCTGTCTCCGATCGCGCCGCAGGTATGCGTGTACACGACGACGTCCGCGGCGGCCTTGATGCCGGCGATCAGGCTGCGCTCGTACGGCAGCACGAATTCCCGATACAGCTCGCGCGAGAGAAAGCCGCCGCCCGCGTACGCGCTCGATAGCAGGATGGCATCGGCGCCGGCCGCCGCCTGAAGCCGCGCATGGAGCCGTGCGCCTTCGGCGAGGCGCGCGAGGCAGGCGTGCACCTTGCCCGGCTCGGCGAGCAGCGCGAGCAACCCTTCCCCGAGCGTGACGAGCTCCAGGAACTGGCTGAAGGGCGAGAACACCTCGGCGTGCACCGAGAGCTCGCCGCCCGCGATCCCGAGGACCTCCCGCAGCGTGTCGAGGTGGTACGGCGGGAAGAAACCCTCGCCGGGGACGGCCTCGGGGCCGAACCCCCAGCGGTACGGGTAGCTCACGCCGGTCGTATCCCACGGCTCGACGTAGAAGAGCTTCTCGGGATCGACTGCATCGAGCGGCGGATGCGGGCTTCCGCCGCCCGCGGGAATGTAGCGCGCGTTGTCGTCGTCGGGCAGCACGGCTTCGCTGCCATCGCGAAAGCGAATGCGCCGCGCGTTCCCCTCCCGCGCGACCGACGCGACATGCCGCTCGAGGTCCGGGTCGCGCCCCGGGAGGTTCACGAGCACCCCGTCGAAGCGGTAGCGCCGCGCGAGCGCGACCAGCGCGCGCGCGAACCCGCCCGATGTGTACCAGACCGCGAACGGATCCTCCCCGCCGTGCAGGAAGTAATGCCCGAGGGCGAGCTGGCACATCACCGGAACGCGGTCGGGAACTTCGCGCCGCATCGCCGCACGCATGCGTTCCCTGGAGCTCATACGCGACTCTCCGCGGGCAGCGCCCGCTCTCCGAAGAACTCGCCGAGCGCCGCGAGCAGTTGCCCGCGGTCCCCCACGATGGTCCGCACCGGCGGCAGCGACCGCATGAAGATCCGGCCGTAGTTCTTCGTCGCCACGCGCTTGTCGAGCACGATGACCGCGCCGCGGTCGGTCCGGCTCCGGATCAGGCGGCCGAACCCCTGGCGCAGCTTCAGGACGGCCTGCGGCAGCGCGTACGCGCGAAACGGGTCCTTGCCGCGCGCCGTGATGTCCTCCATGCGCGCCACCTGCAGGGGCTCGGTCGGCACCTCGAAGGGCAGGCGCGCGATGATCACGCACGACAGCGCCTCGCCGCGCACATCCACGCCCTGCCAGAAGCTGTCCGTGCCGAAGAGAACCCCCCGGCCGCTTTCCTTGAATCGCGCGAGAAGCTGCGTGCGCGGCATCGCCTTCTGCGCGAGCACCTCGAGCTGCAGGCCCTCGAGCGCCGCGCGGGCCGCGCGGTGCTGCTGCTCGAGCATGCCGTACGACGTGAACAGCACGAATGCGCGGCCGCGCGTGATTCTGCAGGCCTCGACGATCCACTCCGTGCACTGCTCCGCGAAGAGCGATGTGCCGACCTCGGCGATGTCCGCGGGCACCAGCATGACGGCCTGCCGTTCCCAGTCGAACGGGCTCGGCACCTGCAGAAACGCGAAGCGTTTCTCGCCGAGCTCCGCCAGGCCGAGCCGATCCGCCAGGTACGCGATCTTCCCGTCGACCGACAAGGTCGCCGACGTGAGCACGCAGGTCGGCGTCGTGCGCCAGAGGTGCTCCTCGAGGTGCGGGCCGACGATGAGCGGCGCCGAACGGCACACCGCGTAGGCGCGCTTCTGGTAGGTGCGCAGCTCCACCCAGCGGACCTGCTCCGCATCGCGCGCGTCGGCGAAGAACTCGAGCTCGCGCTGGAGCGACTCGAGGCGCCGGCACGCCGCGTGAAGCTCGGTCGCCGCCGGCCGCAGGTTCTCGTTCTCCTCCACGCGGTCGCCGAGGGCATCCCTGAGCTTCGCGATGCGTTCCTTGAGGTCGCCCACGCCGGATGCGCACGCACGGCACCCGCGGAACACCTCGCCCCACGGCTCGTCCTCGCCGCGGTAGCGCAGCGTCGCCTCGGCGCCGCCCGCCCCGATTCCGGCGCCGACGCGGTCGCGCACGAAGTCGAAGAACGATGCGACGAGCGCCCGCGTGTTATCGATCGCCGGCGCCACGACGCCCTCGATTTCCGCGGCCAGCGCCGTCTCGCCCGCGCGAAGCAGCCTGGCGCGGAGCGCCGGGAGAGCTCCCCGGCCGGGGCGCTTCGCGGACTTGAGCCTCCCCAGGCGCCTCAGCACGCCGTGCGCGGCAAGCGTCGTCCCGAAGAACGACGAGGCCGCATCCTCCATGTCGTGGGCCTCATCGAAGATCACGTGCTGCCAGGGCGGCAGGACGAGCGTCGCCGTGCGGTTGCCGCTCTCGCTGCGCGCCGCCAGGTCGGCGAAGAAGAGGTGGTGATTGACGGCGAGGATGCTCGCGCGCGACGCCTGCAGGCGCGCGCGGAAATAGGCGCAGGCGCGGAACTCGGGACAGCGCGCGCCGTAGCAGCGGTCGCCGTCCGACTGCACGTGCTCCCACACGCTCGCGCGCGCCTGGAACGGCAGGTCCGAGAGACTGCCCTCCTCGGTGCGCGCGGCCCACGCGAGGACCTCGCCGAGCTCGGCCTGCTCGCGGTCGTCCTCGGCCGCCAGGCGGAGCTGCTCGGGCTCGGCGAGCAGCTCCTTGACGCGCCGCCTGCACAGGTAGTTCCCGCGCCCCTTGATGAGCGCGTACTGAAACGGCTCCTCCTTGCGCGTTTCCCAGAACAGCCCGAACGCGCGGCGCAGCACCGGCAGGTCCTTCCCGATGAGCTGCTCCTGCAGGTTGATCGTGCCGGTCGCCACGATCACGCGCACGCGGTTCGCCCTGGCGTACATGATCGCGGGCGCGAGGTACGCGAACGACTTGCCGCTGCCCGTCCCGGCCTCGACCGCGCAGACGCGCTCCGCGTTGAACGCATCGGCCACGCTCTTGGCCATCGCGACCTGCCCCGGGCGGCTCTCGTAATCGCCCGCCGCGGCCGCGAGCGGGCCGTCCGATGCGAAGAACCGCTCGATGTCCTCATCGGCGACGGGCGTCTTCTCGGATGGGAGCGGCGGCTCGACGACGACGTACATGCGGGATGCCCGGTTGTCGACGATGGCGAAGCCCTTGCCCGCGGACGCCACCGCGGCGGCGACGCCCAGGTCGGGCTTCGATGGCGTGAGCTCGCCGCTCGGGTGGTTGTGGATGACGAGATCCCAGAGATCGAGCGTGGCGAGCATCGCGGGGACCTCGTCCTCGTCCCCGCGCGCGAGGACCTCGACGCCGGTCACCTTCCCGGCGGCGTTGACCGCGGCGCCGAAGAACACCTCGGCGCCGCCGGCCTCGTCGATCGCGGCGACCAGATCGCGCTGGACTTCCGGAAGCAGTGAGAGTCCCATCGGCCGCCGCGCCGGCGTCACTTCGCCTTCGCCGGCACGTGGGATGCGTTCAGGTCGATCTTCACATCGCCCTTGGCGGCGTTCTCGATCACGGGCGCGCCCGTGAACGTGTTGCCGACGATCACGGCGGTCCTGACCTTCTCGCCCAGCGCGATATGCCGCCGCGGGCGCATGAAGGCGCAGCCCTGCACGGTGAGCGCGCCGCCCGAGGCCTCGACGACGGCCGCGTCCTCCGGCACGGGCCCCCAGTCGCGGAAGATGCACTGGTTGAGCGACGCGAACGCATCCTCCCCGCGCAGCCTGACGTTGCGCTTCTGAAAGCCCCAGAAGTTCGAGTTGCAGAGCTGGAGCACGCCCTTGCCCTCCACCTCGATCGCGCTCTCGCAGCCGTGGTGCCCCACGAACTCGCCGTTCGTGACGAGAATCCCCATGGGCTGGCTGGCCTCGACCTTGACGCAGGTCGTGCACCAGTCGGCGCCGATCCCGAGGAAGTTGCCGTTGGCCGCGCCGTCGCGCGTCTCGACGAACAGATACCCGACCCTGGCGCCGAACACGAACGTGTTGAGGACGTACTCCCAGTCCGTGCGCCCGAAGATAAAGGCGTCGAGGTGCTCCTGCATGTACCACTGCGGGTGGCGCGTCTCGCTCGTGCCATCGGGGCCGCGCGCGCGCCACACGCCCGGCGTCCCGGGGAACTCGGCGCGCATCCAGTAGTGCGGATTGAAGTGGACGTTCTCGATCCGCCCGATGTCGGTCGTGCCGTCGACGAGGATGCCGCGCCGGAGCACGCACCCGAAGACGTTGCGGATGACGTGCAGCTCGTTCGATCCCGGCCCCATGGCGATGCCCTGGAAGCTGTTGACGAGCGTCACGTTCTCGACCGTGCAGTGCATGCCCATGCCGCGGATCGCCCAGGGGTAGGGCTGCACATCGTCGAGGGTCTGCTCGGGATGGACGATCGTCACGCCGCGCACGGCGCTCGATGCCTGCATCTGGATCGCGGCCGGCCCGTCCTCCTTGCCCCGGCCGCCGGTCAGGCACAGCGTGCTGCCGCGCTTCCACGCGCCGTGGTGCGGCCCGGTCCAGGTGCCCTGCAGCGTCACGCCGGTCGGCACGCTCACCGAGCCCGCGATGAGAAACAGGCCCGCCGGCACGGTCACCATCCCGCCGCCGCGGGCCTCCGCGGCGTTCAACGCTTGCGCGAAGGCGGGCGTTGCATCCGTCCTGCCGTCGGCCGCGGCGCCGAAGGCGCGCACATCGAGGGGCGCGTCCGGGACGACCGCGGGCAACTCCGCCGCGCATACCGCAAGCACGAGCAACGTGTACATGGCTCCTCCTTTCGCCGCGCGACGCCGCGCGCGACTCAGCGATGCTCCCAGGCCGCCTCCCAGAAGGCGAGCAGGTTCGGCAACGGCACATCGGCCTGAATGTTGTGCACCGAGGCGAACACGTAGCCGCCGCCCGGCTTGAAGGCGGACAGGTTGCGCGCGACCTCGGCCTTGACCTCGGACGGCGTGCCGCGCGGGAACGTGTGCTGGGTGTCGATGCCGCCGCCCCAGAACGTGATGCGCTCCCCGAAGCGCTTCTTGAGCTGCGCGGGCTCCATGCCGCGCGCCGCGATCTGGACGGGGTTGATGATGTCGACGCCGATCTCGATGAGGTCGTCCAGGTACTCGACGACCGAGCCGCAACTGTGGTAGTGAATCTTCGCGGTCGTGCGATGCCGTATGAACTCGCAGAGGCGCTTGTGGTACGGCTTGACCAGCGCGCGATACACCTGGGGCGGAAAGATCGGCCCGCGCTGCATGGCGAGGTCATCGCCGATGCAGATGACGTCCAGGAGATCGCCCACCTCGTGCAGGAAGCCGTCCAGGTACTCGGTCCAGTATCTGAACGTGTGCTCGAGCTGCGCGGTCAGGTAGCGCTCGTCCTCCATCATGTCGATGTAGAACTGCTTCAGGCCGCGCATGTACCAGCAGATCTCGAACACGACGCCGCTTATGCCGCTCACGAGCGCGTAGGGAGTCTCGTTGCGGATCTTGAGCGCGTACTCGCGCAGGCCCTTCACGGCGGCCGGCGCGCGGCCGGAGGGCCAGGGATACCGGTCGAGCTCCTCGTACGGAACATCGGCCAGCGGATGCTCGACGATGTCGCAGTACAGCCCCTCGCCGGGCTTCGCGCCCGGCATGGCCCACACGACGCCGAAGCCGTCCTTGAAGCCCCAGAACCCGGGCTTGACCTCGGTCAGCACGGCCGGCGGGTCGAACATGCCCCCCCACACGTAACGCGTGTCGACGGCGAGGAACTGGAGCACGCGCTCGCTCGGCCGCGCAATCTGCTGCACGGGATCCATGATCACGATCCGCTCATCGAGCTTCAGGTGGTCGACGAGCTTTCTGTACGCGCGCACGTGGATGCCCGTCTGGTGGCCCCCAAGGTCAAGCGGCACCTTGTCGGGCTCGCGGTGCTGCAGCGCGGCAAGCAAGCGCTCTCGGCTCGTCATCGGTCGGTTGCTCCTTTCACGGCGCCGGCGCGGCGGCCGACACCGCTACGGATACGGTATGCCACGATGGGAGGCGGCGTCAAGGCGGCGCGCGCTATGGCCTCGAGGCCGGACGGTCCGTACAATCACCGTATGCGTCTTCGTCCTCCCCTGTGCATCCGCGAGGCCCTGCTCGGCGCCGCCAGGCGCCCCGTCCGTTCGCTCTTCGTCCTGCAGGCCATCATCTGGGGCAGCGCCGCGGCCGTCTTCCCCCAGGCGCTCTTCACGGGGACGCGCGAGGCAAGCCTCTCGCGCGCGGGCGAGCTGGCCACCGACAGGATCATCGCCGGCGCGCATCAGGGCCCGGTCCTCCCCTCGTGGGACGACATCGCCGAAGTCGCCGCGGCGATTCCGGCCATCAAGGCGATCACGGGGATCGCCGTCGCGGGAACGGAGCACGGATTCCTCGTCGGCACGGATGCGGCCAACCTGGATGCGCGCCGCCGCACACTCGAGCGCGGCAGGAACTTCCGGGCCGGCGAGATCGCGCGCGGCGATCTCGTGTGCATCGTCGAGCCCCGCGCGGCGGGCGACGACGGCGCTCCCGCCGGCGCGGACACGGTGACGGCCGCCGGCCGCACGCTGCGCGTCATCGGGAACATCGCGGAGCTTCCCGCCGGGGCGCGCGGCGTGGATGCGCTGGGCCTGGGCGACGACCGCTCGTTCACCTTCCTGGCCAAGATGGCGCTCGCCGAGCTCGGCATCATGCCGCCCGGCATGGACTGGCTGCATCGCGACCAGGCGATCCTGACGCCGTGGCGGGTCCTGGGAACGCCGCCGCAGTGGCTGCTCATGCGCGCCGAGCCCGAGGACGTGGCCGCGGTCACGGACGAGCTCCAGGCGTACTTCGCGCGGCGCGGCGCGCAGGTCCTGTGCTACTCGAACCTCATCGTGGGCGCGATCTTCAAGCCCGAGCTCGAGGGGCTCCTCGCCCTGTCCCGCGACATCTTCATCGCCTGTCTCATCATGGGTATCATGGTCGTCGGGACCGCCATGCTGATCGCGGTCAACGAGCGGCGGCGGGAGATCGCCATCCGCCGCTGCGAGGGCGCCACGGCCGCCGACATCGTCGCCCAGTTCCTGCTCGAGACCGGCGTCTTCTGCCTCCTCGGCTCGGCGCTGGGCATCCCCTTCGGCCTCGCGCTCGCGTGGACGCGCGCGCAACTCGATCCATCGGTTCTCTTGAGCTGCGGCGTGCCCTGGGGCCACGTGGCCTTCATCATCGCGTGCGTCTTCGCCGGCGGCGTTCTGGCCGGCATTGCGCCGGCGTACCGCGCGGCGCGCCTCGATCCCGTGGAGGTCTTCTCGCGTGGGTAGAATCGCGACCGCGCTCACGTTCGCCTGGCAGGGCCTCGCCGCCCGCCGCGCCGAAGCGCTGCTGCTCGGGCTGACGTTCGCGGTCGTGTTCTGCACGTCGGCATCCGCGGTCGGCGTCATCCGCAGCGGCCGGCGCGAGATCGCCGCCAACATTCATCGCCTCGGAAGGGACATCGTCCAGATCCACAAGTCGCTCTCGATCGCGAGCCTCTTCAAGGAGCCGCTCGCGCGCGCCGACGTCGAATCGTGCCGCGCCGCCACGGGGGGGCTGGCGACCGGCGCCAAGACTTTCGTCGGCGCGCTGGCGGCCGGACCCGACCGCAACCGCTCCGCCCTCATCGTCCAAACGGATCCCGCCTGGCCGCTCGTCAACGGCTCGACCTTCCTCCAGGGGCGTTTCTTCCGCGAGGGCGAAGCCGACGCCTGCGTGCTCGACGTCTGGCTCGCGCGCGAGCTCTTCGACACTGTCCAGGCCGAGGGCAGGCAGGTCTCCGCGACGTTCGGCGGAACCGCGCGGACCTTCACCGTCGCCGGCGTCATCGCCGATCCGATCGCGATCCGCGAGCGCTTCCAGAATCTCGATTCGGCCAAGAACGCGCGCCACCCCTCGCTCCGCCTCCTCGAGTGCAAGAACATCTACCTCCCCCACGCCGCCGTCGCGGCGGGCGACGACCTTTCGCTCGTCCTCGTCAAGCTGCCGCCCTGCGCCGCCCCGCAGCCCGCCGTCGCGGCGCTCAAGCGGGCGTTCGGACCCCGGCAGGCGCAGCTCATGTTCTGGGCGCGCGGCCCCTGGATCGACAACATGCTCGAGGCCGTGGATGTCATCCGCGCGTTCTCGAACATCGTGTGGGTGATCTTCATCCTGCTCGCGGCCGGCATGATCATGACGCTGAGCGGGCTCTTCATCGGCGGGCGAATGGCGGAGCTCGGCATCCGGCGCACGCAGGGGGCGAGCCGCGCCGCGGTCCTGGCGCAGATTCTGCTCGAAGGCCTGATGCTGCAGGGCAGCGGCGCCGTGGTCGGCACGGCGCTGAGCCCGCTTGCCGGCGCGTGGATCTGCCGCCACTTGCCCTGGAAGTTCGGCCTCGCCGCGCAGGACCTCGCGCTGATCCTCGGCACGGGGCTGCTCACCACTCTCGCCGCCCTGCTGCTCCCCGCGCTCAGGACGGTCGAACGCGAACCCATGGATGTGCTGAGGGAATCGTGATCGCGATAGACGATTGTGCCAAGGTATACGGGAAGGGCGAGTCGGCCGTCCGCGCGCTTGCGGGCATCACGCTGCGCGTTCGCCGCGGAGAGTCGCTCGCCGTGCGCGGCCCGTCGGGCTCGGGAAAGTCGACGCTGCTCCACATCCTCGGGCTGCTCGACCGGCCCACGACCGGCCGCTATCTCCTGGCCGGCGCCGATGTCACGCGGCTCGGGGACAAGGAGCGCTCGCGCATCCGCAACCGCACGATCGGCTTCGTGTTCCAGAACTTCCAGTTGCTGCCGCGCCTGACGGCGCTCCAGAACGTCTGCCTGCCCCTTCTGTACGCCGGGAGGCGCGATGCCGCGGACGCCGCCCGCGAGGCGC
>JBFZCA010000230.1:0-7958 GCA_041308205.1 Planctomycetota bacterium
TGACGGGAAGTTCTGCCCCGCCTTCCACGCCATGCTCAACGATGCAGGCGTGGAACCCGTCCTCCTCCCGCCGAAAAGCCCGAATCTGAACGCTCACATCGAAAGGTTCCATAGGTCTCTCAAGGACGAGACCCTCAACCGCATGATCTTCTTCGGAGAGCGTTCTCTCCGAGCGGCCGTCCGCTCCTTCAATCGCCACAATCATACCGAGCGCAACCACCAGGGCCTCGGGAACACGGTCATCACACCCGGCGAAGAGGTCGGCCGTCGCGACGGCGCCGTCATCACACGCGAACGGCTTGGCGGGCTACTGGGGTACTACTACCGTGCATCTGCATAGGGGATTCCACCGCCATCGGTCCGTCACCGGGCACCGCTGGTATGCCCTTACTCCTCGAATCACGCTCTCCGATGCCGCCGCATCGAGTCAGCACGCACATGCACACTCGATACCTCGGCCGAGATCTGATCGCATCCGTTCCCGTAGGAGCCGGTCACCGTCGGACTTCGCACTCCGCTGAGTTTCTTTACCACACGCGTTGCGGTGTGGTGTCAACAACATGGCGAGCAGGAACACGTGTGGGCGAGCCTCCATGGACCGGAGACGGGATGGAGCCGCGCGGAAGCCGTGCAAGGCCCGACTCTGCATCGAGCGGAGAATCCTTCCGTGGTCGCCGGCCGCATGGGCAATGCCATCGCCGCATGGTGCGAGTCACGCGGCGATTCGGTTCGCATCGTCGGGCGGCAACTCAGCCTGATGGAATACTGAGTGTTTTATCCAGGGGCATTTGTCCGTTTGGCAGGGCGTAGTTACCGCTCACCCGGCCCCCGAGCACGCATGCTTGCCGAAATCTCACTGTCGTTCCAGTTGCGGTCGACGCTCTCCTGGATCGACTCGACCTGCGCGGCCGTCAGATGCTTGAAGCGGCCCTGGAGCGCGAGGTACTCGCTCACGGGGCGCGGGTTCGCCGGGTTGACCGTGAGGCGCCACCTGACGCCATCCTCGATCTCGAGGAGCGGGAAGAGACGCGTGCGGACCGCCAGGCGCGCGATCTTGATCGTGTGCTGGGGCTGGGCGCGCCAGCCGACCGGGCAGGGCGCGAGAATGTGAATGAACCGCATGCCCTTGAGCGCCTTGGCCCGCACGAACTTGCGGATGAGGTCCTCCGGGTACGCGACGCTCGCCGTGGCGATGTAGGGAATGCGGTGCGCGGCCATGATCCTGACCATGTCCTTCTTGGGCCGCTGCTTGAAGTTCTCGGCGGGCGTCGTCGTCGTCCACGCGCCGTACGGCGTCGCGGAGCTGCGCTGAATCCCGGTGTTCATGTAGGCTTCGTTGTCGTAGACCGCGTAGATGAAGTCGTCGTTGCGCTCGGCCGCGGCCGAGAGGGCCTGAAGGCCGATGTCGAACGTGCCGCCGTCGCCCGCCCACGCGAGCACGGTCGTGTGCTCCTCGCCGAGCACGCGCGTGGCCGCGCGGATGCCCGCGGCGACCGAGGCGCCGGTCTCGAACGCCGTGTGGTACACGGGGACGTTGAGCGCGGTGTGGGGGAACGGCCCGGAGATCACCGACCAGCAGCACGCGGGAATGTCCATGATGGTGTCGGGGCCGAGCGCCTTCAGGGCGTAGCGCATGGCGAGCGTCGCGCCGCACCCCTGGCAGGCGAGGTGCCCGGGACGCATGAGCTCTTCAGGCGGAATGCTGAGGCGCATCACGCAGTCCTTTCCACACGACGAGGTCCCCGCACGAGGGCGCGCGCGCCGTCTCGCGCGCCATGTCGCACAGCATGTCGGTCGTCACCTCGCTGCCGCCGAGGCCCGCCACGTGGCCGCGGATCTCGGGCGCGCCGGGGACGCCGTAGAGCGCCGAGCGGATCTCCTGGGCGAAGATGCCGCCCGCGCCGAACGAGATGTTGCGGTCGAGCACGCAGAGCCGCCGCGCGCGCGCCGCGAGCGCGCGCAGCCGCGCGACCGGAAACGGCCTGAAGACGCGGATGCGCAGGAGGCCCGCCGGGAGACCCTCTTCCCTGAGGCGGTCGACGGCCACGCGCGCGTTGCCGGCGAGCGCGCCCGCCGTGACGATGAGCAGCTCCGCGTCCTCGTGGCGATAGCCCTCGATCGTGTCGTACAGGCGGCCGAAGGCGGCGTGGAAACCCGCGTGCGCGTCATCGAAGCGCTCGAGGGCCTCCTGCATGGCCCGCTCGATCATGAACCTGAGCTCGAAGTACGGGTCGGGCTCGGTGAGGCCGCCGAACGTCCGCGGGTCCTTCACATCGAGGCGCCAGCGGGGGGCGTACGCCGGCAGGTACGCATCGACCGTCTCCTGGGAGCGCACATCGACGATCTCGGCCGTGTGCGAGAGGATGAAGGCATCGAGAACGATCATGCACGGCAGCATGACGCTCTCCGCGACCCGGTAGGCGATGGGGACGCTGTCGAGCACTTCCTGGTTGTCGGCGCAGTAGATCTGCATCCAGCCCGTGTCGCGCTGGGCGAGGGAGTCGGTCTGATCGTCCCAGATGTTCCACGGGGGGCCCATGGCGCGGTTGATGTTGCCCATGACGACGGGGAGGCGCGAGCCCGCGGCCCAGTGCAGCAGCTCGTGCATGAGCGCGAGGCCCTGGGACGAGGTGGCGGTGAAGGAGCGCGCGCCGGTCGCGGTCGCGCCGATGCAGGCGGCCATGGCCGAATGCTCGGACTCGACCTTGATGAACTCGGCCGCAAGGCGGCCGGTCGCGCACATCTCCGAGAGAAGCTCGACGACCTGCGTCTGCGGCGTGATGGGAAACGCCGCGACCACCTGGACGCGCGACCTGAGCGCCCCGTACGACAGGGCGTGGTTGCCCATCATCACCTCGGGGGCCGGGTCGGGCTTCGGCGCGGTCATCTACTTGTCCTCGAGCTCGAAGCTGATGCACTTGCGCGGGCATTCCTCGGCGCAGATGCCGCAGCCCTTGCAGTACTCGTAGTCGATGCGGGGCGCGCCATCGACGAGCGCGATGGCGGCGTCGGGGCAGAACTTCCAGCACACGCCGCAGCGGCTGCAGTTCGCCGCGTCGATCGCGGGGCGCATGACGCGCCACTGGCCGGTCTTGTTGTACGCGGTGTCGGACGAGGACATCGAGATCTCGGGAAAGGCCGGGGGCGTCGTCAGTGCGTCGCCCATACGGCCTCCGCGGTCGCGGCGAGCTGCACCTCGCGGTACGCCTGGAGCGCCGCCGCGACGTTCGCGTCGGGCTTGGCGGGCGAGTTGTCGCGAATCGCCGCGAGCAGCGTGTCGCACGCGACGAAGGGCACGGCCCTGACGAAGGCGCCGAGCATGACCGAGTTGACGAAGGGGGCGAAGCGCGAGCCGAGCTGGTGCGCGATCGCCAGCGAATTGGCGTCGATGACGGCGAGCTTGAAGCCGTCGAAGCGCGCGCGGCACGTGTCGGGGTCCGCGCGGGTGTTCATGACGATCCAGCCGCCGGCGTCCAGGTTCTGCGCGAGCTCGGGCCGCGCGAGCAGCGCGGGGTCGAGCACCATGAGATGGTCGGGCCGCAGGATGCGGCCGCGCTCGTAGATCGGCTCGCGCGCCATGCGCACGTAGGCGCAGACCGATGCGCCCCGGCGCTCGACGCCGAATTCCGGGAACGCCTGGACGTGCAGGCGTTCGCGCGCGGCGGCGACCGCGAGGATCTTGGCGGCCACCATGGTCCCCTGGCCGCCGCGGCCGTTCAAGCGGATTTCCAGCATTGATCTCTACCAGCGTACGAGCGCCGCGCCCCAGGTGAAACCGCCGCCGAAGGCGTCGAAGAGCACGGCGTCGCCTGCACTGATCTTCCCTTCTCTGTTGGACATGTCAAGTCCGAGCGGGATCGTCGCGGCGGAAACGTTGCCGATGCGGTCGATGGCGAGGACGGTCCTGTCGAGCGGGATGCCCGTGCGCTGGCACGTGGCCTCGAGGATGCGGATGTTGGCCTGGTGCGGCACGAAGAGCTTCACGTCCGCGGGCGCCACGCGCGCCTGCGCGAGCACGGTCTCCGCGGCCTGCGCCATGGCCCTGACGGCGTGCTTGAAGACCTCGTTGCCGGACATCTGGATCGTGTGAAGGCTTCCGGCGACGGTGTCGGCGGAGGCGGGCAGCCGCGAGCCTCCCGCGGGCTGGACCAGCAGCTCGCCGAGGTTCCCATCGGCGTGCCAGCAGGACGCGATCAGGCCGCGCTGCGGATCGGGCGACGGCGTGATGATCGTGACGCCGGCGCCATCGCCGAACAGCACGCACGTGTTGCGGTCGGTCCAGTTGGTGATGCGCGAGAGCGTTTCGGCGCCGGCAAGCAGGATGCACTTCAACGCCCCGGTTTGGATCAGGCTGTCGGCGACGACGAGGCCGTAGAGAAAGCCGGAGCACGCGGCCGCGATGTCGAAGGCCGGGATTCCCGCCCGAAGGCCGAGACCCTTCTGCACCCAGCAGGCCGTCGAGGGGAAGCTGTTGTCGGGCGTGATCGTGCAGACGATGACCGCGTCGATATCCTGCGGGGTGACGCCGGCCATCGCCATCGCCGGGTGGGAAGCCTTGATGACGAGATCCGATGTGGCCTCGTCGTCCGCGGCGATGTGCCGCTCCCTGATGCCCGTGCGTTGCGTGATCCACTCGTCGGACGTCTCGACCATCTTCTCGAGGTCGAAATTCGTCAACACCCTGGCGGGGAGATACGCGCCGGTGCCGGCAATGAAGGCTCGCGCCATTACCATCCTTTCCACGAGACACGGTTCCCCCCTGTGCCGGCATGTGCACGCCCGCTGCCTCGGTGGCGACGGCGTCCCGGGTTTTCTGACCAGGCAGGGAGGCAAAAAACGTAGTCTCACATATTACCCAACTGCGCGGCATAGGTCCAGAGGGTCGTGAGGCCGCCGGCGCCCGCACACCCGTCCCGCGCGATATATCAGTAAAGTCGTTTCGTCGACCCCCCATATATTGTGTCCGTGTGCCGATTGACGGCGGGCGCCGCAGGCCCAATGCTATGTACGGCAAAGAGGCGGTTCGTTCTGCAATGCTGCAAGACATCCTTCTATTCCTGGTCGGCCTGGCGGTTCTCGGCGTCGGGGCCGATCTGCTCGTCCGAGGGGCGGCGGGGCTCGCGCGCCGCTTCGGCGTGTCGCCCTTCGTCATCGGGTTCGCCGTCGTGGGCTTCGGGACCTCGGCGCCGGAGCTGGCCGTGAACCTCTCGGCCGCATTCGGCGGGTCGTGCGATGTGGCGCTCGGCAACATCGTCGGCAGCAACATCGCGAACATAGGCCTCATCCTGGGTGTGGCGGCGCTCGTGCGGCCCCTTGCCGTGCACATGCGCGTGCTGTGGGTCGAGGTGCCGATCATGATCGGCGCGTCGCTGGCGCTGTGGGCCCTGTCGGCCGACGGAGAAGTCGGCCGCGCGGAAGGCGCGGCGCTTCTGGCGGGATTCGTGATCGTCGCGGCGTTCGTCTTCGGTTCGTCGCGGCGCGAGGTCCCCGAGGTCAAGCAGGAGCTGAGCGCGCCGGTCGAGAAGCCCATGCCCGCGGGCCGTGCCGCCGCCGCGGGCCTGCTCGGTCTCGGCGGGCTCGTCGGGGGGGCATACGTGATGGTGCACGCCGCGACGACGCTCGCGCGGAGCTGGGGCCTGTCCGACCTCGTGATCGGGCTGACGATCGTGGCCGTCGGGACGTCGCTCCCCGAGCTTGCATCCTCGGTTGCGGCGGCGCTGCGCCGGCAGCCGGACATCGCCGTCGGGAACGTCATCGGCTCGAACATATTCAACATTCTCCTGATCCTCGGCCTCACCGCGTGCGTGCATCCGGTGCCGGTGCCGGCGGCGGCGCTGCGCATCGACATGCCCGTCATGGCGGGGTTCAGCGTTGCCCTGGTGCCGATCATGTGGGGCGGAAGGCGAGTATCGCGCTGGGAAGGAGGGCTCCTGCTCGTGCTCTATGCGCTGTACATTGCGTGGTTGGTCTTGCGCGGCGCGTGAGCGAGGGAGGAACGGATGGCGAACGGTGCTCCGGCATGGACTGATGGCGCCGCGAAGGCGGCGCGGGCCTACTTCTCCGGTCTCGCATCGCGCGATGCGTGCGCGCGTGCCTGGGAGCCCTGGGAGGAGCTGCAGGCGGCGGTCGCCGCGTTCCTCGATGCGCGCGCGCTCGCCGCGCTTCCCGCAGTCGAGGTGTACGGCAGGCTGGTCGCGCTCTTCGAGCACCGGCCCCGCATGCGGGCGCGGTTCAAGGGGCTCCTCTGCTTTCAGGACGGAGAGCGCCTCAAGCAGGCGCTGCTCCGCCTCGTCACCGCGCGCGAAGCGGGCGACGAGGGGCGCAGAATAGAGGCCATGGGCCTCGGCGGCCTGGGTCGCGCGACGGCCTCGGAGCTTCTCTGCCTGTGGCGGCCGTACCGCTTTCTCCCGCAGAACACGGCGACGTGCGCGGCCGTGGCCGCGCTCAGCGGCGTCTACAAGAAGCGCGACATCGACGAGCTTCCGTACGATGCCTTCCTGGATGTTGCGGGGACGTTCGAGGGCGCGTTCAGGGCCGAGGCCGAGCGCGTCTTCCCCGATCTCCGGGAGCCGCTCAAGGCGCGCCGGTACCTCTACTTCTACGCGTTCCTGTCCGAGAAGTGACCCCGGACGCGGGGGGCAGCCGCGCGAACGGAAGACGGAATAGCCACGAAGGCACGAAGGCACGAAGGGCTTTCGGGGTGTCACGAGCGCGCGGTAATCCACCGCTGATGCTTGGTGCCTTCGTGTCTTCGTGGCATCGTCCTTCCGTCTTCCCCGCGTGCGGCGGCGTCCGCCCCGGACGTCCGGAAACGGACGATCGCCTTCGTCGAGAGCCCGCGAGGGCCCACGCGCCGGCCGCCCGCGCATCGCAAGTTCTTTGCCTGCCGTGAGTTTCGTGCGAACGGACCTCCCGGCACGGATCCCGGCCTGCGGTTTGCTCCCATGCGCTCCCGATTGCGAACAGGACGCAGAAAGGAGAACCGCATGTACTTCATCGAAAACGGCTCTGACCGCATGGAGATGCTGCGGCTGCGGCGGCAGTCGCTCGCGCGCTTCCTCGGCCTGGGGGCGCGCCTCGTGCTCGAGGCGAGCGAGGACCTCGACCGGGTGCTCGGGCACGCGCTCGGCAGGCAGAAGCTCATCGGATGCCTGAACGGCGCGGACTCGGGCTTCATGCACGCGCTCGAGCTGACGAACCTGCCGCACTACGGGGTCTTCCGGTCCATGCGCAGGCAGTGGATCGCGCGCCTCATCGATTTCCTCCAGGAGACGGGATACCTGCGCGTCGCCGGCCAGGCGCTGCGGCCCGTGGTGCTTCTCGGCGAGGAAGCCGAGGAACTGCTCAGGAACCCCGAGGAGGCGCCGCTTCTGCCGCAGGAGGCTCTCGACGATGCGACGCTCGGCCCCGCGTGGCCGCGCAGCGCCGCGGAGGAGCGGCTCAGGCGCATCAGGCTGCGCGTCGCGAGGCTGCTCGCGCGGCCGCCCCGGCAGGTCATGTCCGACGATCTCGTCCGCGCGCTGAGCATCGAGGCGCCGGCGAGCAAGGCGGACATGGAGGCGCGCCTTCCCGATCTCGTGAAACCGCACGCCGAGCTCGTGTGGTCGGCGGTGAGCCCGCAGGCGGCCGGCGTAAGCTGAGCAACGTCTACGTGCCCGGCGCCGACGAGGCGGCGCCCGGCTTGCCGCGCGTCGTCAGATTATGGCTGCCCTTGACCGTGACAGAGCCCGCGACGACATCGTAGATGTAGATCTCGATCACCTCGTGGCAGACACCGGGGAGCCCGAGCGGCTTGGGATGGCGAACGAGGCCGAACGCGATGCGCGCCACCCGACCGCCCTCGGCGTCGTAGCCCAGGAAGATGGCGCGCGCGCGGTGCGCCGGTCTCAGCGAGCTGATCGCCGCGAGATCGGGGCGCGCGAAGAGCTCCGCGAGAAGCCGCTCGGCCTCGCGGCGCT
>JBFZCA010000231.1:0-5731 GCA_041308205.1 Planctomycetota bacterium
GCGCCGAGGAGCTCAGGCGCATGGTGGCGGACAACGAGATCCGCGCGTTTCACGAGGGCGGCGAGCTGAAGTTCAAGCGCGAGGACGTGAACAAGCTCAAGAACCGCCTGGAGACCGAACCGACGATCATCCTGTCGGACACCGATGCCGGCAAGATCATCGAGGACGCGCCGATCGAGCTCGAGTCCTCGATTCTGGAGGAGCCGCTGCTCGATGAGCCGGTGCTCGATGTGAACCCGGCGGACGACGCGCTCCAGAGCAGCGAGACGGTGCTGAGCGTCGATGGGCTGCTCGAGGACGGGCCGGTGTCCGCGGACGAGACGGCGCTGGGCATGGACCTGACCGAGTCGGCGGACGCGGGGCACGACACGGTATTCGACTCCCAGCTCGTCGAGGACGACCTGCGCATCGATTCCGACGCCGGCGGGCTCGCGCTCGACGAGGACGTGCGCTCGGGCCCGCGCCGGATCAAGGCGAAGGCGCAGGAGGCCGATCCCGTCATGACGGTGCTCACGGTCGCCGCCTGCGCGCTCATGATCCTGCCCGGCGCGGTGCTCGTGAACATGGCCGGTGGCCAGGATGGCTCCTACCCGGCGTGGATCAACGACAACCTGTCGTTCCTGAACGGGATCATCGACGAAATCGTGCAGCTCTTCTGACCGCGATCGCGCGCCGGCTGCGCGCGGCACGGAACGGCCCGGCGGACCTCGCACGGCGAGGAGCCGGGCCGTGCTGTTGTTCGGGCGCGCGCGCGCGAATTACGGGCGGAAAGCCCTGGACTTTTCCGATGTTATGTGCCATCCTATGTCTTTCGCCGGGGGCCCCGCGGGGGCCGTACCGGGGCGCCGACGGGCATGCCGATGCGCGAAGGCGCCGCCGGCGGCGGATGCCGCGACACAGAGGACGACGGTGTGCTGCAAGCAGGGAGGAGTTGAAGCCATGGACGGGGTGTGGGCGGGAACACGGTGCGCCCGAACGGCGGGATGCTGGGCGTGCGCCATCGCGGTGATCGCGAGCCTCGGATGCGTGAGCACGCGGGCGTACGACGACGTCGAGTTCGCGCTGCGGCAGGAAGAGCAGCGCCGGCGCGAGGCCGAGGAAAGCCACCGGCAGCTCTTGCGCAAGCTGAGGGATATCGAGACGAGCACGGAGACGGACCTCAACCGGCTGCGGATGCTCGAGGACGAGAACGTGCAGCTTCAGAAGACCGCCGGAGATCTCCGCGAGGAGGCCCTGCGGAAGTCCGATCAGGTGGGCGATCGCGAGCGGCAGCTCGTCGTCCTGTTCAAGCAGGATCTGCGCGAAGAGCTGAAGCTCGAGATCAACCCCGAGACCAACGGCCTGGTGCTGGAGCACGACCTCTTCTTCGAGCCGGCCGAGCCGAAGCTCAAGGACGTGGGCGGGAGGCTGGTCGTGCTGCTCGCGGAGGCGCTGAATCTGGCGCGTTACCGGGGCAGGATCGTGTACGTCGACGGCCATACCGACGCGCGTCCCGTGACGCACAACCGCGAGCTCAATCCGGACAACTGGATTCTGGGGGCGCGCCGCGCGGGCCTCGTCAGGGAGGCGCTGGTGCGCGCCGGCGTCGATGCGCGGCGGCTGGTCATTCGGTCCCTGGGCGATTCCCGGCCGATCCTGAAGCAGGATCCCAACGATCCTCGCAATCGGCGCGTCGAGATCAGTTTAGGCGAACGTACTGGTGCGTGAGGTGAAGGACATGACGTTGAGAGGCATCGGCGTGTGGGCGGTGTGCGCGTGGCTGCTTGCGGGCGCGGCGGGGTGCGTGAGCCTCGCGGACTACGAGAGGACGAAGCAGCGGGCCGACACCGCGGAGAAGATCGTCGCGGATCTCAGGCGCAAGCTCGACCAGCTCGAGGCGGACTACGAGCGGCTCAAGGCGCAGCTCAGAACCAGGCAGGACGTCGGGGAGCTCGAGAACGAGATCGCGCGGCTCAAGAACACGATCCGCGAGCTCACGGAGAACCCGCCCGTCGACCTCACGCGCCTCGATCTTCGCGGCATGGGCGGCGTGGCGATGAACCCGTTAACGGGCGGCCTCATGCTCGAGGACGAGGTCGTGTTCGATTCCGGCCGGGCGACGCTGAAGGAGAGCTTCAAACCGGTGCTGCGCCGGGTGGCGCAGGAGATCAAGGCGAAGTTCCCGGGCCACTACATCTTCGTGGACGGCCACACCGACAGGCAGAAGATCGACAAGAGCGCCCGGGAGAATCCCGACAACTGGTACCTCGGGCTCAGGCGCGCGCACGCCATCATGGTCTTCCTGCGCGATGATCCGGAGTGCAAGTTCGAGCAGGACAAGTTCGTCATCACCTCGCCGGGATACGCGCAGCCGGTGAAGGGCGAGGAGACGAAGGAAGTGTCGCGGGCGAATCGGCGCGTCGAGCTGCGCGTGGTCAAGGACATCGTGCGCCCGGAAAGATCGGGCGCGGAGAGCCGGGCCGAGGGGCCGTCCGGGACCGGAAGGTAGCGGGCCCGCGGCATGTCGCCCGCGCGGCGGCGCGCCCGGCCGGAGCGTGCGAGCGAGGGCGCGCGCCTCCGCCGCCGGGGGCTCGCGCCCAGGCGCCGGTTCGGGCAGCATTTCCTCTTCAACCCGCGGCTTCTTGACTATGTGATCGCCCGGGCGGGCGTGGGGGAAGGAACGCGCGTGCTCGAGGTCGGCCCCGGCAGCGGGGCGCTCACGCGCAGGCTGCTTGCCGCGGGGGCCTTCGTGACGGCCGTCGAGATCGACCGCGGGCTGTGCGGCATCCTGCGGGAGGAGATGGGGGACCGGGAGCGCTTCACGCTCGTCGAAGGCGACATCCTCGCGGGGAAGCACGGGCTGAACGCCGCGGCGCTATCCGCCGTCGGCCCGCCGGGAACGTCCTTCAGCCTCGTCGCGAACCTGCCCTTCAACGCGGCGACGCCGCTGCTCCTGCTCCTCCTTGAACGCGGGCCGACCCTCGCGAGGGCCGTCGTCACGGTGCAGGAGGAGGTGGCCGACCGCTTCGTCGCGGCCGCCGGCTGCGGGTCGTACGGCGTCATATCGGTGCTGGCCCAGACCCTGGCGGCGACCGAGAAGCTGCTGCGCATCGGGAGGCAATCGTTCTCGCCTCCGCCCAAGGTCGATGCCGCCGTGCTGCGGCTGACGCCGCGGGTCTCCGGCCGTCCCGCGCCGGCGGTCTACGGCGCGCTGAAGGAGGTCGTCGCCTGGGCGTTCTCACAGCGCCGCAAGCAGCTCTTCCAGCGCGTCGCGGCCAGGTGGCCCGGCGCCGAGCGCGCATGTCCGGCGCGCGCGCGTCCGGAGGAAGTCTCCCCCGCCGCGTACATCGCGCTCGCCGAGGCGATTGCGGCGGCCGAATCCCCGGGCGACCTTCGCTCTTCATGAAGAAGACGTTGCCCCGAAGGTTCCGAGCCGCGCGAGTCCCGCCTTCGATCCGCGTGGCTGCGGTTGTGGTAAGTGTCGCCGATGCGGCGAATTACGGCTTGGCACTTGATCATTTGCCCCCTATAATCGCCTCTGATGGCGGGTCAAAAACTGAGGCTTTGTCCGACTCGCGTGGAGTGCTCCCGGTGCGTTGCCGTTTCGTCGGCCGCATCCGACGAGCGATCTTCGTGTGCGCGCCGGGCGGCGCCCCGGAACGGGTGCCGGCAGGCAGGCGGACGAGCAGCTCTCGCCGAAGCATGGAGTCATGCGGCGGTGCCGATCGAGGGATCGCCCGCGCGGCTGGTCGAACGCGCGGGAGGCGGGCGAGCCCCGTGCGCGACCGGTTGTCGGCGGCGCGTCCCCGTTCGCACGGATGTTGAACGCAACCGGCGTCGGATGGGTTATGCCGAGGATTCCTGAGGAGACCATTCGGAGCATTCTGCAGGCCAGCCACATCGAGGATGTGGTCGGTCGCTACCTGACGTTGCTGCCCGATGGCCGGAACCGCAAGGCGCTGTGTCCCTTCCACCGCGAGAAGACGCCGTCGTTCAAGGTCCACCCCGACAAGCAGGTCTACCGGTGCTACGGGTGCGGGGAGTCCGGCAACGCGATCGGCTTCGTCATGGCGATGGATCGGGTCGATTTCGTGACGGCGGTCAGGACCCTGGCCGAGCGCGCCGGCATCGAGATCAAGGCCGACGACGGAGTTCCCAATTCGCTGATCGAGGAGGCGCGGCGCGCGAACGAGCAGGCGTGTCGCTACTATCAGCGCCAGCTCGATGCCCCGGGCTTCGGGCATCTGGCGCGCGAGTACATCGAGCGGCGCGGGTTCACGAAGGAGTCGACCGAGCTCTTCCGCATCGGCGCGGCTCCGGATGCGTGGGACTCGCTCTTCAACTACCTGCGGCGCGAGAAGATCAGCCCCGAGGCCATGGTCGAGGCCGGCCTCGTCATGCCGCGCAAGAACGGCTCGGGCTACTACGATTACTTCCGCGGCCGGGTGCTCTTTCCGATCACGGATGCGCGCGGCAAGGTGGCGGGCTTCGGCGGCCGCACCCTGGGCGGCGACGAGCCCAAGTACCTGAATACTCCCGAGACGCGGTTCTTCCGCAAGGGCCGCCTGCTGTACGGCCTGGATCACGCGTCGGAGTGCATCCGCGCCGGCCGCACGGTGCACCTCGTCGAGGGGTATACGGATGTGATCATGGCCGTGCAGCACGGCGTGCAGGGCGTGGTGGCGGCCCTCGGCACGGCGCTCACGCGCGAGAACGCCCGGGAGCTGCGCAGGCACGCCGATACGGTCGTGCTCCTGTACGACGGCGATGACGCCGGCATCAAGGCGGCCGAGCGCGCCGTCGGGCCGCTGGCGGCGGAGGGCGCCGATGTGAGAGTGGCGCTGCTTCCCGACGGGCTGGATCCGTGTGACTTCCTGGTCGCGCGCGGCAGCGCGGCGTTCACGGCCGTGCTGGAGGGCGCGCGCGAGGCCGTCGCGTTCCTCGCGGAGCGCGCAACCGGCGCGGAGGGCGCGGCCTCGCCCGGCGCGCAGCGGCGTGCGATCGAGCGGTGCTGGGCGCCGTTCGCGGAGGTCGAAGACCCGCTGCTGAGGCAGCTTGTGCGCCGGCGCATTGCCGAGGTGTTCAAGATCGGCGAGGACGTGCTGGCGCGTTCCCTGCACGCACCGGCGGCGCGCGAAGCGCGCGAGGCGGGCGAGCGCCGCGCCGCCCCGGACTCCTATCCCGGGCCGGAGGAGATGCTCGCCGCCGCGATGCTCGCGGAGCCCTCGCTGCGGCGCGAGATCGCGTTGCCGGAGCGATTCGCGGATGCGGAGGCGGGCGAGCTGTGCCGGGCGTTGTGCGCGGAGACGCCGCAGGGCGTGACGATCGAGGCGCTGCTGGCGCGGTTCGCGGAGAGCCCCACGGGCAGGCGCCTGGAGCGGATGCTCGCGCGCGTGGACGAGATGCAGCGCGTGGGCGAGCTTCTGGACTGGCGCCTGGTCGCGCACCAGAGCCGGGAGGAGATCGAGCGGGTCGGCGCGGAGCGGGAATCGAGGGAGGTCCGCACCGCGCTCGATGCCGCGCGCAAGGAAGGCGCGGGCGAGAAGGTGCGGGAGCTCGTGTCGCGCTACCAGCAGCTCTTGCGGCGGACGAAGAAGACGGGCAGGGTGAGAAACGCGGCCACGTCCACGTGACGGCGGGAACGGAGCGATACCGGGACGGCACAGGGAAAGGTAAGGGGACATGGAAGACAAGCTGAAGACGCTTATCGAGGACGGACGCCGCGATGGGTTCGTGACGTACGACCAGATCG
>JBFZCA010000232.1:0-5184 GCA_041308205.1 Planctomycetota bacterium
GCCCCGGCCGCGCCGTGCTCGCCTGCGAGCGCGTGCTCCTCAATGTCCTCGGCAGGCTGTCGGGCATCGCCACGTTGACGCGGCAGTACGCGCGGGCCCTCCGCCCGACTCCGGTGTTCGACACCAGGAAGACGGCGCCCGGCTGGCGCCGGCTCGAGAAGTACGCGGTCAGGGCCGGCGGCGGAAGGAACCACCGCATGGGGCTGGACGACCAGTTCCTGGTCAAGGACAACCACCTGGCGGCGCTGGCGGCGGCGGGCGGCGTGCATTCGATGGCGGCGCTCATCGCGTCCATGCGCGCCGCGGCGCCTGATCTTCGGATCGAGATCGAGGCCGAGAACGATGCCGATTTTCGAGCGGCCGTGCTCGCGGGCGCCGACATCGTCATGCTCGACAACTGGTCGACGGACGACATGCGCGCGGCGCTCGCCTGGCTGGCCGCCCGCGGGCCGCGTCGAGTCGAGATCGAGATCTCGGGCGGCGTCACGCTCGCGCGCGCCCCGGAGCTAGCCGGACTCGGCGCCGACCGGGTGTCGGTCGGCGCGCTCACCCACGGCGCGGTCTGGTGCGATTTCTCGCTGGAGATCGAGCCTCCAGCCTCCTGCCGACAGCTTCCAGCCGACAGCCTCTCCCCGTAACCGCTTCCCTCCCCCGCACTTGCATTACCGCGCTTTGCATCGCCGCCGCCCGGGTTTAGAATGGCGGTCATGGATTCTACTCCCGAGCCCCACGAGGAGTCCTCTTGCCGGGAGCGGCCGGACGCGCCGGCCGCCGCGCCGCCGCCCTCGCCGCCCTCGCCGTTGCGGAAGGAGCTGGTTGCGCTTGCGCTGCTCTCCCTGGCGGCGGTCGGCATCGCTCTGTTCCTGCGGCTGTACGTGGCCCAGGCCTACGAGATCCGCGGCCGCTCCATGTTGCCCACCTATCACGACGGCGACAAGGTGCTGCTCCTCAAGCTGGCCCCGTCGCTCCTCCCCATTGCGAAGGACGACATAATCATCTTCGCCCACCCGAGCTACCCCGACCGCGATCTGGTCAAACGCGTGGTCGGGATCGCCGGCGACCGCATCCACATCGACGCGCGCGGCGAGCTGTACGTGAACGGGGTCAAGTCCGAGACCTTCAACCTCTCACCGAGGCAGAGCCGAACGCGACGCTTGACCTGGTTGGTCCCCGATGACTCCTTCTTCGTCCTCGGCGACAACCGCTCCAACAGCCAGGACAGCCGCGATTTCGGCTGCATACCGGTCGAGCTCCTCAAGGGCAAGGTGCTGTTTCGCTGGTGGCCGCTCAACGGCCACGCCGCCGAACCGGCCGGAGAGAGCGGCCGGTAGCCGCGGCCGTCGATCCGGCGCGCGGGCGCATGTCACGGGTGTAATCCGCCGGCGCGCCCGCCCCCGCAACCGGACGAGCTCGGACCCGTCGGACCGCCGCCTCGGCCCGGGAAACCCGGGACCTATTCGGTGAACCCGTGGCCCTGCAGGCGCCGGCCGTAGCCGGCGTTTCCCCCCTTCTCCTGAAGGGGGGACGGAAGGGGGGTTGTCTCAGACAGCAGGGACGCCGAGCGATTGCCGCCGTGGAGACCTCCGGTCCACACGTCCATAGCGTCGGCAGAGCCGCAATTGCGCAACGGACGCGTTCATTGCACGTTTCGGCGCACGGGTTCACCGAATATGTACGGGGCACGCGTGTCGAGCCCGAAGCTATGTCGCGCGCGGAGCGCATCTTGCACGTGCGTTGGTTGCAATGAACGCCGGCGGCGGTACCATCGATGCTGCAAAGGCGTCCTTGCGCGACGGCAAGGAGCCTGTCGCACGAGACCCCTTTCGAGCGAATCGGGAGAACGCAGGTGAAACGTCAACTGATGCTCGCGGTCGCCGGCATGCTGGCGGCGGCGGGCTACCTTTCCGGCCAGGGTATTGCGGTCACCTTGATGCCCGATCGCACGTCGAGCGGACCGGGCGGAACGTTTTCGGTCGCGGCGGAGCTCGAGAACCCCTTTGCGCAGGCCGTCGCGGCTTACCAGTTCTACCTCGGCTACGATGCCGACCTTCTCTCGGTCGAGGCCGTGACCTGGCCGGAGGAAGCGATTCTCACCGACGGAAAATACGCGACGGGCGCTTTCGATGGGCTCGTGTCAAGGCTGTTCCCGGAATGGCGCGATGGCCTCGGCGCCGATGTCGTCTCGGTTTCCGGGTTCCGCGGCCAGGAGGAGGATCCCGGTCGAAGCGGCGTTCTGTGCGTCATCGCGTTTCGCGTGCTCGGCGCGGCGCGCGCGTCCACGGCGTTCGCGCTGGATCCCGGCCCGTACTGGAGCTACTCGGGCGTCTTCGAGAACGACGGTATGAGCATGCCGGTCGCGTGGGATGTCGCGCAGGTGCAGTTGAGCACGGTGCCGCCGGTGCGCAACGTGCGATGCACCCGCGAGGGCCTGGACGTGACGGTGGCATGGGACAGCCCCGGCGGCGTCGTGGATGCGATCGACATCTACCGCGACGGCGCCAAGCTCGTGCGGCTCGCCGCCGCCGCGACGGCGTTCTCGGACCGCTCCGTCGCGCCGGGCGTGCACACGTACGGCGTGGCGGCAATCCTGGGCGGCAAGACCGGCCCGATGGAATCCTGCAGCGTGCGGCTGCTCATCGAAGGCCCGCGCGATCTCTTGTGCGTGTACGACGGCCAGGCGGTGAAGCTGTCCTGGACGCTCGCGTTTTCCTACGGCTACATGGATCTGGCGCGCAACGGCGAGTTCCTGGCGCGCGTGGATGGCGGCGCCGCGGCCTACGACGACGCGCTGGTGCCCCAGGGGGCAATGACCCTGCGCTACGAGCTGCAGGGCGTGCTCGCGGGCGTGCCGAGCGAGATCGCCGCATGCGACGTCTCGTTGACGACGCAGGAAGGCGTGTTCCTGCGCGGCGACTCGAGCATGGATGGGAAGCGCAATCTTTCCGATGCCGTGCTGCTGCTTCGCTACCTCTTCAGCGGCGGCGCGCTGCGCTGCCTGGATGCGGGCGACTTCGACGACAACGGCAAGGTGCAGATCAACGATCCCGTGGGTCTGCTCTCGTGGCTCTTCGGCACCGGCGCGCCGCCCGCGCCGCCCGCGGAACTTCCCGGGACGGACCCGACGACCGACGGCCTGTCCTGCGCGGAGGGGCTCGATCTCTGATCACGCCTTCGGTCCTGCCGAGGGCGGTCGTCGGCCGCACGCCGTGAAACCCCGCCCGTTTCCGAGTTCGCCGGACTGATCCAAGACCGCTCACCTATATTTATCCTTTCATACACCATATATTGTGTAGATTAAGAGGGACTATGTCTGCCTATTGTGGGTGGTTTAAAATGGTTCAAAGTGGTGCTCCGGTGGAGATTTTGCGCTTGTCAAGGGGGCGCGGAGGATGTATGGTGGTGGGCTCTTGGAAAGAGTGGATAGAAAGAGCATCAGGATGGAAGCGACGCGCCGTTGCGTGCGGGCAGGCCGCGAGTGAACCAGTACCATTCGCGGTACTTCCAGACGATCGACGACAAGGGACGGATCGCGCTCCCCGGGAAGCTCAGGCGTGTCGCCGAGGCCGAGAGCGGCACGTCGGGCGAGAAGCTCCAGTTCTACATTCGCTATTTCGACGGCGGTCTCGCGCTCTTCACGGAGCCTGCATGGCGTCCCTTGGTCGAGCACTACCTCTCGCTCAACAACTTGAAGGCCGAGGAGCGCGGCGTCAAGCGCAGCTTCTTCACGGCGGTCGAAGATGTGACGTGCGACAAGCATGGACGCATCACGATTCCCCAGCACTTGCGCGAGAAGGCCGCGCTCACGGGCGGTATCGTGATCGTGGGTGTCGGCGACCACATCGAGGTGTGGAACGCCGAGGAATTCCAGCGCATTGACGAGAAGGTCGATGCTCCGTCCTGCGACGGCCGGGGGCCCGCGGACACACGCAGTTCGCCGTGAGCCCCGGTGCCGCGCACCGGGGCCCGCGCGGAGGAGGTCAGCAGCATGCCGAACACAGTGGCAGCGCCGAGAGCCGTGAAGACGATCGCCATCGGCGATCTGTGCGATCGGATCGAGGAGATCCTGCGCGACAACGACAAGGCCGGCGCGCGAGCCCTGATGCCGAAGCTGCGCGTTCTCCGCGAGCGGGTGGCGCGGCTTCGCGGCCTGAGCCCCGACTTCGCGGCGCTTCGTCTCGGGCCCTACGTGATAGCCGTGGCCGAGCTGGCCGGCCGCGGCAAGGAGTTTGCGGCCTTTGCGTGACATTCCCGCGGATGCCTCCCATGTACCGGTGCTGCTCCGGGAAGCGGCGGCGCTGCTCCTCGAGGGGCGGCCGCGCCGGGTCATCGACGGAACCCTGGGGCTGGGAGGCCACGCGCGCGAGTTGCTCGGAAGCGACGCCGAGCTGTGCCTGCTCGGCATAGACAGGGACGGCAGCCTCGTGCGCGCGGCGCGCGCGCGCCTGGCGGCCTTCGGAACGCGGGTCATTGCGATGCAGGGGTCCTACGCGGATCTGCTCGAGCACATGGCGAACGCCGGGTGGGAGCATGCCGATGGCGTGCTCCTGGATCTCGGCTACTGCTCGGCGCAGGTCGATGATCCCGCCCGCGGATTCGGCTTCAATCACGACGCACCACTGGATCTCAGATTCGCGCCCGAGGAAGGCGAAACGGCTGCCGATCTCGTGGCGCGGCTCACGGAAGAGGAGCTCGCCGGCGTGATCGTGACGTACGGCGAAGAGCGTGCGGCGCGCCGGATCGCGCGGGCCCTCAAGGAGGCGCTCCCGCGCACGACCGGACAGTTCGCCGCCGCGGTGAGCCGCGTGAAGGGGACCGGGCGGCCCGGGCGCATTCATCCTGCAACCCTGGCGTTTCAGGCCTTGAGGATCGCCGTCAACGGCGAGCTTGATCACCTGGGTCGTTTTCTGCGGCGTTTCCATCGCGCATTGTCACCCGGCGGACGCGCGGTGGTGATCGCGTATCATTCCCTCGAGGATCGCATGGTGAAGGAGGCGTTCGCGCGCCTTCACGCGGAGGGGCTCGGTACGCTCGTGACGAAGCATCCGCTTCGTCCGTCGCCGGAAGAAGTGAAGAGAAACCGGAGGAGCCGGAGCGCGAAGCTGCGCGCCTTCGCGTTGAAGGCAGCGTAGCTCGCGGCGTTCGCGCTCCCGCGCGCGAGGCCGGCGGCAGGCGATCAGATCGGAA
>JBFZCA010000233.1:0-2540 GCA_041308205.1 Planctomycetota bacterium
CCCCGATGCGCTCTTCGTGTGGGGCCGCGCGCCGGCGCAAGGCTGGCGTCTTGCCGTCATCGACCGCGCGCGCGGCGACAGGCGCTGGCACAGGGATTTCCCCAACGATATGCCGATCCTCGACGTCATCCCCGCGCGCGACGATGCGATCGTGCTGTGCGGCGACGTCACGCGCAGCATCCTCGCGCTGCGGCACGAGGCCGGCGAGACCAAGGAGCTCTGGCGCCGGCGCCTGTACGAGAGCTTCGACGCCGGCCTGCCGCTCCTCATCGCCGGCGGGTCGGTCATTCACGGCGACCGCGAGACGAACCGCATCCTCGCCGTGTCGCTCGCGCGCGGCAACATCCAGACCGAGGGGCTGTCGGCCGTGCGGCGCTTCCTCGGCGGGCGCAGGCTGCGCGACTATCGCGCCGACCGGGAGGCCCTGTACGTCCTCACCGAGGGAACGCTCGCGTGCTTCGTGTTCCACGACCTGTATCGGCCCCGCATCACCAGGGAGGCGCTCGTTCTCGACGTGCTCGCCCGCGAGCGCGACATCGATGCCCAGCTCGCGCTCGGCCGCACCCTTCTCGCCGGCGGCGAGGCGCAGGCGGCCCTCGGGTTCCTGAACGGCGTCCTGTGGGACCAGTGGGCGCTGCCCGCGCAGGCGGAGCCCCTCTGGCAGCTCCTCGGCGCCGCGCAGGAGGAGAGCGCGCGCGCCGGGAACACGGTCGTGCGATGCGTCCCCGCTCCGCCGGAGCTGGAGATCGACGGCATCCTCAACGAGCCGTGGCCGCTGGCGACGGCCCTGACGCTCGATCGGCCGGCATCGATCACGGCGGTGCAGGCGCCGCACGCCATGGTGCCGGCCTGGTCGGGACCGAACGACCTCTCGGCCAAGTTCTTCTGCGCATGGGACGCGGAGTGCTTCTACTTCGCGCTCGACGTGCGCGACAACGTCGTCCTGCTCCACGACGACGAGGCCTCGGCCTGGCTCGGCGACTGCCTGATCATCGACGTGGATCCCGAGGGCGACGGCGGACTCTTCGGCGCGGGCGGCGACCGCATGCTGACGCTGTTCCTCACCGTGCAGCCGCCGCAGCCGAATGATGCCGATGCGAAGACCTTCAAGGGCCGCTACAAGCTGAAAGTGAGCGAGGACCGCACGGGCGTGGTGTACGAGTGCGCGCTCAGATGGGATGACCTCGGCTTCGACGGCGTCGCGCGCAAGGCCGCGCCGGGGGCGACGTTCGGGTTCAACATAGTCGTCGCGGATGATGACACCGGCACGGGCGCGCGCCAGGCCCTTTCCATCAACGCGAGCCACGTGCTGAGCTCGAAGCGCGACCGCGCCTGGGAGACCTACATTCCCGATTTCTTCCCGAGGATCGTCCTCGAGGACGCCCCGGGTGGACAACCGGCCCCCGAAAGCCGATAAGACGGTGCAGAGAAGCTCCGCGGCGCCGTGCGCCCGCGATGCAGGTACGGTACGTCAATGGCAAGCGTCGTTCTCGATGATGTGTACAAGACCTTCGATGGCGCGCCCGTGCTGGCGGGCGTGACGCTGCGCATCGAGGAAGGCGAGACGCTCGTCATTATCGGGCGTTCCGGCACCGGCAAGAGCGTCACGCTGAAGCACATCATCGGCCTGCTCGCGCCCGATCGCGGCACGGTGGTCGTCTTCGGGCGCGATATCGCGACGCTCGCGCGCCGCGAGCTTCTGGCCATGCGCCTCAAGATCGGCTATCTCTTCCAGGGCGGCGCGCTCCTCAACTGGCTCACGGTCGCGGAGAACGTCGCGCTGCCGCTCAGGGAGCACCGCCACGAGCTCCAGGACGCCGAGATCGCGCGCATCGTCAGGGAGAAGCTGGACATCGTGGAGATGCTGCCCGCGCACGACAAGCATCCCTCCGAGATCTCCGGCGGCATGCGGAAGCGCGCGGGCCTTGCGCGCGCCATCGTGATGGACCCCTCGATCATCCTCTACGACGAGCCGACGAGCGGCCTCGACCCGGTCATGTCGGGCGCCATCAATCAGCTCGTCAGGCGCACGCAGCAGGTGACGGGCGCGACGCAGCTCGTCGTCACGCACGACATGGCCAGCGCCTATGCGATCGCCGACCGCATTGCGATGCTCTACGAGGGCCGCATCATCGCGGTCGGCACCCCCGACGAGATCAAGCAGTGCGCGGATCCCGTCGTCGCGCAGTTCATTCGCGGGGACCCCGCGGGTCCGATAACGAACGGGGAGGGCGCGCGCGCCCACCCGAGCGAGGAGAACGACAATGCACACGCGGCGTGATTTCCTGGTCGGCGTGATATTTCTCGGCGCGATCATCGCCGTCGGCTACATGACGATCGTCATCAAGGGCTTCTCGGTGCTGGTGGGGCCGGGCCTGCCGCCGCTCACCATCGCCTTTCCCGAGGTAGCCGGCCTCGTAGATGGCGAGGAAGTCAGGGGCAAGGGGGTCAAGGTCGGCCATGTCGATGCCGTCGTCTACCTGGCCGTCGGCACCGTGTCGGTCACGGTCGTGTTATTTGCTGACCCGCAATTCAGGCAG
>JBFZCA010000234.1:0-7064 GCA_041308205.1 Planctomycetota bacterium
CACCGGCCGGCACGCTCCGGCGGACCGGCCCTGCCGGCGAGGCGCTCGATTTCTGGGCCGCGGGCCCCGCGGCGGCGGACGGGGTTTTCAGGCCCGCCTGGTGCGCGGCGGCGAGCGGGAAAACCGCGCTTCCCGCCGAGAGCCCCCCGCTCGGCGAAACCGGTGCTATCATGGTGCTTCTCGCCGGCCCCGACGGCCGCGAGGTCTGGTCCCGGGTCTGAGCGATGACAAAGGCCGACGACACGCCCATGATGCAGCAGTACTGGAGCGCGAAGAAGCGCCACCCGGGCGAGCTGCTCTTCTTCCGCATGGGCGATTTCTACGAGATGTTCCACGACGACGCCAAGGAGGCGGCGCGCATCCTCGGCATCGCGCTCACGAGCCGCAACAAGGGGCCGGATGCGATTCCCATGGCCGGCGTTCCGGTCAGGAGCGTCAAGCACTACCTGGGGCGGCTGCTGGGGGCCGGCAAGCGCGTCGCGATCTGCGAGCAGCTCCAGGACCCCGCGGACGCGAAGGGCCTGGTCGACCGCGACGTCGTGAGAATCGTCACGCCGGGAACGCTGACCGACGAGGACTGCCTGGACGAACGCAGCCAGCTCTATCTTCTCGCGGTCTCGCCGCGGCCGCGCGAGACCGGCATCGCCTGGGTCGACCTGTCGACGGGCGAGTTCCTGGTCAACGAGACCCGCGATGAGGCCGCCGTCGCGGCCGAGATCGACCGCATCGGGCCGGCCGAGTGCCTCGTGCCGGAGCAGCTCTGGCGCGAGGGCACGCTGCCGCTCCTGGCGGCGCTGAAGGCGCGCGGCTGCGCGGTGACGCCGTCGCCCGACTGGAACTTCGGCGCCGAGGCGGCCGAGCGCCAGGTGAAGGAGCATTTCGGCGCGGCGTCGCTTGAGGGCTTCGGCCTGGAGCGCGCCGGGCCGGCCGTGGAGGCGGCGGGGGCGCTCCTGCGCTACCTCTACGAGACGCAGCGGCACGAGCTCAAGCACATAACGTCGATGCGCGTCCGCCACGCGGGCCGCTTCCTGCGGATGAACGAGCGCACGCGCAACGCGCTCGAGATCGTGCGCAACGCGCGCGGCGGCAGGGAGGGCACGCTCGTCGCGCACCTCGATGCCACCGCGACCGCCATGGGCGCGCGGCTTCTCAGGGCGTGGGTCCTGTCGCCGCTCGCCGATATCGCGGCGATCGATGCGCGGCTCGATGCGGTCCAGGACCTCCTCGCGCAGCGCGACGCGTGCCGCGCGCTCAGGGAGCAGTTGCGGGAGGTGAGCGACCTCGAACGCCTCGCGGGGCGTGTGGCGCTCGGCTCGGCGCACGGCCGGGACCTGGCCGCGATCGGGAGGTCGCTCGGCCGCATTCCGGCGCTCGCGGAGGCGCTGGGCGCGGTCACGGCGCCGCGCGTCGGGCAGTTGCGCGACACGCTCGGCGATTTCTCGGACCTTTGCGGGGAAATCGCGCGCGTCCTCGTCGACGAGCCGCCGCTTGCAACGGGCGAGGGCGGCCTCATCAAGGACGGCGTCTCGCCCGAGCTCGACGAGCTCCGCGCGCTCACGAGGGAAGGCGGCACGTGGCTCGCCGATTTCCAGCGCCGCCAGATCGAGCGCACGGGCATCGGGAACCTCAAGGTCGGCTTCCAGCGCGTCTTCGGCTACTACATCGAGGTCTCGCGCGCGCAGGCCGAGCGCGTGCCCGCCGATTTCGTGCGCACGCAGACGCTCAAGAACTGCGAGCGCTACACGACGCCCGAGCTCAAGGGCTACGAGAGCAAGGTGCTGAGCGCGCAGGACCGCATCAAGGACCTGGAGTACGCGCTCTTCGTCGCGCTCAGGAACAGGGTCGCGGCGGAGATCCCGCGCATTCAGCAGGCGGCGCGCGCGATCGCCGAGCTCGATGTGCTGGGGACGTTCGCGTACCTGGCGGCGCTGCACGGCTACGTGCGGCCGGTCCTGACGGAGGAGAAGGTGCTCCGCGTGACGGAGAGCCGCCACCCGGTGATCGAGCAGGCGCTCGCGGACACGGTCTTCGTCCCGAACGACGTGCGCATGGAGGCCGATGCTCCGGTCGCGATCATCACGGGCCCCAACATGGCCGGCAAGTCGACCTACATTCGCCAGGCGGCGCTGCTCGTCCTCCTCGCGCAGGCGGGGTGCTTCGTGCCGGCCAGGTCGGCGGAGATCGGGCTTGTCGACCAGATCTTCGCGCGCGTGGGCGCGGCGGACGACATCTTTCACGGCCAGAGCACCTTCATGGTCGAGATGATCGAGACGGCGAGCATTCTCAACACGGCGACCGAGCGCAGCCTGATCATCCTGGATGAGGTCGGCCGCGGCACGAGCACGTTCGACGGCATGAGCATCGCCTGGGCGGTGACCGAGCACATCTACGAGCGGATCAAGGCGCGCACGTTCTTCGCGACGCACTACCACGAGCTCACGGAGCTCGCGCTCCTCCACCCCGGAATCCGCAACCTCAACGTGGTGGTCAAGGAGTACCGCGACGAGATCGTGTTCCTCAGGAAGATCGTCGACGGCGCGACCGACAAGTCCTACGGCCTGCAGGTGGCGCGCCTGGCGGCGCTTCCCCGCGACGTGCTGGAGCGGGCGCGCGAGATTCTCGCCAACCTGGAGCGCCAGGCGGTGAGCCCGAACGACACGCCCTCCTTCGCCCCCCCGAAGGGCTCGCACACAAAGTACGTCCAGCTCGACCTCTTCACGGACCGCCGCGAGGAGTTCCTGAAGAAGCTCGCGAAGCTGGACCTCGACGCCCTGCCCCCGATCGAGGCCCTGAAGCTGCTCGCGGAGCTCAGGCAGTACGCGGTATAGAAGAGGATGCGGAGCGTCGGAAGTACTGTCTCCGGAAGTACCCCGTTCAGGCGGCAGGCGCCGATATCAGGGGAAACGCTTGACCACGAGCCCCGGGATGCGGTCGAAGTGCCGCGGATTGCCGGTGACGACGCCGTGGCCCCCGGCGAGCGCGGTGCATCCGATCACGAGGTCAGATACCGGCAGCTTCTCTCCCTTGCGGCTCAGCCGAGCATCGATTTCGGCACAGAGACGCATGATCGACAGCGTGACCGGCAAGACCGGGACGGCGCCCAGCACGGCTTCGACGAAATCCTCTCGGCGTGCGCGCCGTGCGGGTGTGTCGGCGCGCCAGCACCCGTGCAGCAACTCGCCGGCGCTCATGACCGACAGCGCCAGCTCGACGTCGCCGAACCGCTCGCCGATCGCGGCGACCAAGCGGTCGGGCGGCAGCCGGTTCTTCTCGGCGAATATGAACACGGTCGAATCGATCAGGAATCCCACGAGGGCGGCTCCTCCACGCGTTCATCGCGTATGAGATCGAGCAGGTCCTTGCCGAATCGACCGTCAAGAAGCACCGGCGTACGCCCCCGCAGCACCGCGACGCACTGGGCAGCCGTGCGCCCCTCGACGGGCGCCGGGGCAATCACGCACACGTCGCGGCCCCGTCGCTGCACGACGAATCGGTCTCCGCGCTCCACCTTGTCGAGAAGCCGCGAAAATGCTCGACTTGCCTCCGTGGCCGAGATCCGCTTCTGCTTGAACTTATCTGATTTCGAAGCCATGAATCTGATTCTATGCGCAAGACGGCTCGCGTGCAACCACCCGGAGGATTCCCGGCTCCGAGGACGTCGCCGCGGCGATTGACGGCCGGTTGCAGTCGAAGGGGGCTTTTTGGCGCCTGCGCCGCTTCCAGGAGGCCGAACGGATCTTCGAGCGGATGCTCCGGCTCAACCCCACGGGCAACCAGGGCGCCCGCTTCCTGCTCGACGATGTGCGCGCGCAGCGCGCCTGGGAGGATTGCCAGGACGACGACGAGGGCTGAGACGGCGCCGCGCGAGGACGGCCCGGCGGGAGATTCCACGGCCGTGCGGGCGGTTTCTCCTCCGGTTGCAGCTTCAGGCCCAGCGGCCGGCTCGGCTGCTTGCCGGCGTGTACTCTAAATGGTACACTATTGATGCACAGAATGGTCACCAGCCTCGGAGCCGCCCATGAAGTTCATGACCGTACGAGATCTCAGGAGCAGCACGGCGCAGATCCGCAAGAACCTTGCGCGCGAGCGCGAAATCGTGCTCACCGCCAACGGCAAGCCCTTTGCGGTAGTGACGCCGGTCGATCCGGACAGGGTGGAGGAGGACATCGTCGCCTTGCGGCAGGCTCGCGCCCGCGCGGCGCTGGGAAGAATACGCGCGAAGGCCGTGGCCGATGGCCTGAGCAGGATGACGGCGCGCGAAATCGACGCGCTGGTCGCCGCGGCGCGGCGCGACAGGCGGTCCGGCGCATGAAGCTCGTTCTCGATACGAACGTGATCGTATCCGGGCTCATGACCGCGCACGGCGCCTGCGGGCAGATTCTCGATCTGGTCGCCGAAGGCGTGCTCGAGGTCTGCATCGACGACAGGCTGGTCGACGAATATGAGCGCGTCCTGCGCCGGCCTGAGTTGCGCATCGAGCCCGCCGACGCGGCGATCGTCCTGGACATGATCCGAGAGCGCGCGTATCGCGTCGTCTCCTTGCCTGCAGGGGCCGCGCTCCCCGATCCCGACGACATCCCCTTTCTCGAAGCGGCCGCGGCGGCGGAGGCGCTCCTCGTGACCGGCAACATGCGCCACTTTCCCGCGCGAGCCCGCGGCAAGGTCACGGTCTTGACGCCCCGCGAGCTGCTCGATCTCCTGCGGCGAGCGCAATAACGTGTCCGGGGACAGTCACCAATTTCCCGCAGGAAATTGGTGACTGTCCCCGGAAGGGGTCTCGTCCCCGGAAGGGGTCTCGTCCCCCCTTGGAAAAAGGGCCGAGGAAGGGATAGAATTGAACCTTCCGTGCACCCCTCCCGGAGCGCGCCGGGCGCAAACACCGGGGCGGGGCGGGCGCGTATCAAAGAAGGCAGAGGATAGTACCGGACCTGTTCGAATCGGCCCCCTGTAAGGAGAGATGGTCATGACTCGCAAGCTCGAGAAGGTATCCAGGCGCGGTTTCATGGGTACGGTCGCGGGCGCCGGCGTCGGCGCCATGGTCGCCCCGTCGCTCACCGCCGGGACGGGCGCCAACGACACGATCAACGTCGGCTTCGTCGGCATGGGCGGCCGGGGCAGCCATCTCCTCGACGAGACCCTCAAGCTCGCCGACAAGAAGGTCAAGCCCGCCGCCGTCTGCGACGTTTACCAAGCGAGGCTCAAGGCCGCCCAGGAAAAGGCCAAGCTCCCCGACGGCGCCGCCTACGCCGACTTCCGGAAGCTCCTCGCGCAGAGCGACCTCGATGCCGTCGTCATCGCCACGCCCGACCACTGGCACGCACCCATGGCCCTCGAGGCCATGAAGGCCGGCAAGGACGTCTACCTCGAGAAGCCCTTCACCCACACCTACAAGGAGGCCCAGCAGGTGAAGGACGCGGCCGAGAAGGACAAGCGCGTCGTCCAGATCGGCGTCAACTCCTGCTCCGAGTCGCTCTGGCGCGATGCGTACAAGCTCATCGAGGCCGGCAAGATCGGCAAGGTCCTCCTGACGACCGCCCACCACTCCCGCAACAGCAAGGCCGGCGAGTGGAACTACGACATCGACAAGGCCGCCGACCCCAACAAGAACCTCGACTGGACCGGCTTCCTCGGCGCGGCGCCCAAGACCTCGTGGTCGCCCGAGCGCTTCTTCAGGTGGCGCAAGTACTGGGATTACTCGGGCGGCATCGCGTCCGACCTCTTCTTCCACCAGCTCACGCACCTCATGGTGGCGCTGGACGGCGACTCGCCGGAGTTTCCGCGCCGCGTGAGCGCGCTCGGCGGGATCTACCAGTTCTGGGACCGCGAGGTGCCGGACACCTTCTCGGTCCAGATCGACTACCCCTCGAATCACACCGTGATCCTGATGGCATCCATGGCCAACGACTTCGGCATCCCCGAGGCCATTCGCGGCCACGAGGGCACGATCGTCTTCGAGGGCGACAAGCTCTCGCTCCAGTACCAGAAGAGCGTCGTCGGCGAGCGCGAGGCCGTCACGGTCAAGAACGAGCGCAACGGCGGCGCCCTCGAGCACCTCGACAACTTCTTCGCCTGCATGCGCGACCGCAAGAAGCCCGCGTGCGACGTCGATCTCGCCTACAAGATCCAGGTCGCGGTCGACATGATGGTCACGTCCTTCCGCGAGGGCAAGACCGCCTACTGGAACCGGCGCAAGGAGGAGATCGGCTTCTAGCGCCGTCGCGATCGATTCACGCAATCACCCGGGCCGCGGCCGGCGCCGCGGCCTTTTTTTCCGCCCGCCCTCGGCTCTCATCGACCGCGGTCCCCGGGAGGCGCGCCATGACCTTCGAGATCGATGACGGCCCGATCGATGCGCTCGACGACGCGATCGCCGCCATTCTGCGCCGGAAGACGCCCGCCGAGCGCGTCGCGATGATCGGCGACGCGCACCGCACGATGCGCCTCGTCGTCGCGGCCGAGGTGCGGAGCCGCCACCCCGAGTGGAACGAGCCCGCGGTCCTCGCCGAGGTCGCGCGGAGAATGACCCGTGGAGCAGATTGACCTCCTGCGCAGGATCGGCGAAGCCTTGGCGCGCCTGGATGTCGCGCACTTCGTCGCCGGTTCCATCGCGAGCGGCGCCTACGGCGAACCCCGCATGACGCGGGACATCGACATCGTCGCCGACCTGCGCCCGGAACAAGTGCCGCTCCTGTGCGCCGCGTTCCCCGCCCCTGAGTACTACGTGTCGGCGGAGGCCGCCGCCGAGGCGGTGCGCACCCGCAGCCAGTTCAACATCATCCATGCGGGATCCGCGGGGATCCGCGAACAAGGTCGACGTGATCATCCCTCGCCGCGGTCCGTGGGAGGAGGAGCAGCTCGCACGCAGGCGCAGGATCGCCCTCTTCCCCAACCACGAGTGCTGGATCGCCGCGCCCGAGGATGTGCTCATCGCCAAGATGCGATGGCACCGGGAGAGCGGATCGGACCGGCACCTGCGCGACTGCGTGGGGATTCTCAAGGTCAGCGGGGATCTCATCGACCGCGACTACGTGGAGCGCTGGTCCTCGGCGCTGGATCTGCTCGCG
>JBFZCA010000235.1:0-7383 GCA_041308205.1 Planctomycetota bacterium
GGTTCTTGTTGAACTGGTCCCAGTTCTGCATGCAGGCGTTGGCCGTCATGTACGCGCAGAAGGTGTCGAGGTCCACCCGCTCCTCGAAGTACGTCTGGATGGCGGTCTCGGAGGCGCCGAAGAGCGCGTGCATCTCCCCGGTCATGCCGATGAAGTCATCCCACGGCTCGTCCTCGTGGGTCTCCTTGTCGTAGTGCTGGAGATACGCGGCCGGATCGAAACGTTTGTCCGGGGACAGTCACCGAAATCCCCCCGCCTGCCCCTACTTCGCCGGCGCGAGATCGATCGACTTCAGGTTGATCGGCTGCCAGCCCTCGACGACCGGCTTCACGGCGAGGGTCGCCTTGCCCGCCGCGCCGATCGTGAACGTTCCCACCGGCACCGTCGTGAACTTGCCGTAGTTGCCGGTTGCGGGAGCGTTCACTGCAATCTTCTGGTCCCCGAGGATGACCGTGAAGGCGCTCTTCTCGACGGTCGCGACCTGCGCCGTCACCGCGAACGCGCCGGGCTTCGTCGCCTTGAAATCCCACGAGACCCACTCCTGGGCGTTCAACCAGAAGCCGATGTTGTCGCGCTCGGGGCCCGACTCGTACTTGAGGCCGCTCCCGTGGAGCGTCGCCTCGGACGCCGGCAGCGCGATCGCGCCGTCCGCCTTCTGGACGAGCCACACGGGCTCGATCTCGACCGCGCCCTTGACCTTCAGAACGACGGTCGACGAGATCGCATCCGGCGCCGCCGCGGGCACGTCGATGACGACGCCGTCGGGCGTCGCCGCCGCCCGCAACGCCTTCCTCGACGCGTCGGCGAGCAGGTACGCCGTGTCGACCCCGCTCTTCAATCCGGGAACGACCAGCCTCCCGTCGCCGGGCCAGTTGAAGACGTGCAGATACAGCGTCGCGCCGGCGGCGCCGACCTTCTTCGTGCAGCGGCCCCACGGCAGCTTCTTGAACGGGCTCGCCGACGTCGCGTAGATCGCCTCGCCGTTGACCTTCATCCACGCGCCGACCGCCTTCAGGCGCTCGACCGAGGGCTCCGGGATCAGGCCTTCCGACGTGGGGCCGACGTTGAGGAGGTAGTTCCCGCCCTTCGACGCGATGTCGATCAGGTTCCGGACGAGCATCTCGACGCTCTTCCAGTTCTGGTCGTAGCTCTTGTAGCCCCAGGTGTCGTTCATCGTCATGCAGGTCTCCCAGTCGCGCTCGCCGAACCCCGTCGCCGGGATGTGCTGCTCGGGCGTCTCCGTGTCGCCGGGGTAGATGCCCAGGCGGTTGTTGTGGATGATCCCGGGCTGGAGCCTGAGGAGCGGAATGAGCATGTCCGCACGCTCCCTGGTCATGTCGCACGGCGTGTCCCACCACAGGACTGCGAGCGGTCCGTAGTTGGTGAGAATCTCCTTGACCTGCGGCACGGCGACGTTGCGAATGTAGTCGTCCATGCTGCCGTCCTGCGCCTTGTCCCAGTGGCCGCCGTAGGCGGCGCCGCCCGGGTTGTTCCAGTCCTGGGCCTGCGAGTAGTAGAACCCGAGCCGGAGGCCGTGCGTCCGGCAGGCCTCGGCGAGCGGCTGCAGGAGATCCTTCCCGTACGGCGAGGCGTCGACGACGTTCCATTTCGATGCGTTCGACTTGAAGAGCGCGAATCCGTCGTGGTGCTTCGAGGTGATCACGATGTACTTCATGCCCGCGTCCTTGGCCATGCGCACCCACGCATCGGCATCGTACTTGACGGGGTTGAAGCTCTTCGCGAACTCGCGGTACTCGGCCGCGGGTATCCTGCCGTTGTACATGATCCACTCGCCGATGCCGTCGATCTTCTTGTCCTTGTAGGTTCCCGCCGGCACCGAGTAGACGCCCCAGTGAATGAAGAGGCCGAAGCGCGCCTCGCGCCACCAGGCCATGCGCGCGTCGCGCTGCTCCTTGGTCTCGCCCGCGTAAGGATCGAGGCTCTGCTCGGCGGCCCTGAGGCCGGTTGACAACACAACGCCGGCGAGCGCGCACGCCGCGCTCAATGTCGTGAAACGGATGCGCATCGGAGGCTCCTTTCCCTCTTCGTGAGAGGCGTATCGATGGGTCGCAATGCCTGACGCACGCTCAAGTGTAGCCGCACGGGAGGCGGCCGGACAAGGGGCGGCCCGGCTCACCACCCGAGCATCGAGAGCAGCGCGTGCGCGAGCGCCGAGTAGGCGAGGATGACCGCCGTGCACGGGAGCAGCATGCGAAGCACCGCCCGCAGCGAGGCCCCGAAGTACTGGTTGGTCACGAGCAGGCACAAGTGCACGGGCGAGCACATCATGCCGATGTAGCCGAACCCGTAGGCGAGGACCAGCGTGGCGAGCGGCGTGAGCCCGGAGCCCGCCGTGTGCATGATGCCCACGACCAGCGGGAAGGACGTGGCCGTGAATCCGAAGGCCACGCCCGTGACGAGCCCGGCGAGGCACGGCAGCCCGGCCACGGCGATCTGGACCGGCACGCCGCTTGCCTTGAACTCCTCGGACGCGAGCGGCAGGAGCCCGGAACGATCGAGCATGAACTTGAAGATGAGCACCCCCGCGAGCGTCAACTGGATGCCGAATGCCTTCCTGGTGAGCACGGCCTTCAGGAACCGCATGCGCCCGCGCCGCGCCTCGTCGATGCAGACGATGGCGAGCGCCGCGAGGAGCCCGATCAGGAGCGCGCCCAGGCGATGCACCTCGGACGCCGCGGCGGGGAACATCGCCTCCAGGACGAACTGGCAGGGAAAGAGCGTCCCGACGAGAACGAGGATCGGGGACAGCAGGAAGAGCGCGCGCCGATTGCTGCCGCGATCCTCGGGCGCGGCGTGCACGGCGCCGCGCTTGATGTGCGGCCGCACGAGGACGATGTACCCGATGCCGAGCGCGACCGGCGTGAAGAATATCTGCGCGGCGATGTAGCGCCAGGCTTCCATCCGGAACACCGACATGCCGATGATCACGCCGGGATACAGCGGCCACCAGTACTCCCACAGGTGCCGGAACCAGTAGTTCACGCTCGCTTTCCAGTCCGGGCTGCCGCCGAAGCGCGCGCCGGCCTGCTCGACGAACGGCGCGGAGAACATCGCCCCGGCCGGCATGGGGATCAGTCCGATGACCGCCGGCGGCGCGATGAGCGAGGCCGCCTCGCCGTGCCGCCCGCCCCACCGCCGCGCCGCGCCGATGATGGTCTCGGCGTTGTCGCCCTCGCTCATGAATCGGCCCAGTTCGATGATCAACGCGGTGATGACGAGGAACAGCCACAGCTCGGGCTCGAGGAAGGCGGCCCCCAGGTTGCCCAGGATGCCGCTTCGGCCCTCGATCGCGCGCAGGGGAACCCCCGCCCAGAGCTCGAGGCCGATGCCGCCGGCCGCGAGCGCGGCGCCGAGCGGCACGCGCACGCGCGCGAGGAACAGCATGCCCGCAAAGACGATCAGTATCTTGAAGACGGCGGGCATGGCGGCGCGTCCACGGGCTAGGTACCGCAGTACTCCAGGAACCCGAGGCCGTCGAGGGCCCGCACCAGCTCCTCGTGCTGCGCCGACGTGATGTCCCTGAGCGGCGCCCGCACGGGGCCGAGATCCATGCCGCGCAGGCGCATGATCGCCTTGGCGGCGGCGAAGAACGAGCAGCGCACATGCTGCATCACCGCGATCGCCTCCATGGCCAGGAACTGCAGCCGCCGCGCCTCCCGGAGATCGCCCTTGTCGAAGGCCGCGATGAGCTTCAGGAAGAGCGGCGCCGCGAAGTTGTACGTGCTGCCGACCGCGCCGCGCGCGCCGAGGACGAGCGCGCACAGCAGGATCTCGTCGCGGCCGAAGAGCATGTCGAAACGCCCGTCCTCCAGATGCCGGCAGCGCTCGAAGTCCATGAGGTCCTCGTGCGTGAACTTGAGGCCGGCAAGGGTCGGAATGCGGCCCGATGCCGCGCGCAGGAAATCGACCATCGGGAAGGCGACGCCCGTCAGGCCGGGAATGTGGTAGTAGTAGAAGGGCCTCGTGGGAGCGACCGCCGCCACGCGCGCGCAGAAATCGACGAGCGACTCGACGCTGTCCGGCTTGAAGAACGACGGCGCCATGGTGCCCACGGCGTGCGCGCCGATCTTCTCGGCATGCTGCGCGAGCTGCATGCTCGTCTCGATGCTGTTGTGGCCCACGTGGACGATCACGGCGAAGCCGGGCGGCGCGGCCTTGACCCAGGCCTCGGCGATCGCTTTGCGCTCGCCGGTCGTCAGCGAAAGGCTCTCGCCGGTCGTGCCGCAGATGAAGGCGCCCTTGACGCCGTCGCGAACGAGCATCGCGGCCTGCGCCGGAATCATGTCGAGGTTCGTGTCGCCCTCGGGCCCGAGCGCGGTGAGCGGCGCGGCGATGAGTCCTTCAATGTGCGTTGTCATTGGCGTGCGGCCTCCCGTGTGCGCGGTCTGTGCGGGCGCGGCGCTACGGCACGAACACGTTCTCGAGCATCGCGCCGGTCGAACCGTCGGGCGTCGAGCTCCTGAACTCCTTGCGCAGGAGCCGGCCCCCGTGATCGAAGACGAGCGCGACGACGTCCGTTCCCGTCTCGCTCCCGCGGTAATTATAGCTGGCCATGCCGCCCTGGCTCATGAAAAAAAGCGGCTTCACCAGTAATCGCGTTTCCCTATCATACACGTAGTAATACTCCAGCGCCTCCTCATCCGGCGTGCGCCGCAGGCGGTGGGGAGCGCCGAGGACCGCGAGCGCACCGGCGAGGTCCGATGTCCCGGGGACGAGACACGCGAGCTTCTCGGCCGCGACCGGCGTGCCGTGGCGCGTGATATCGACGCGGATGCCGATGGGGCTTCTGTAGGCGAGCGAGCGATTGACCCCGTGGTCGTAGAGGCTGAAGAAGCTGACGCATCCCGTCGACGCGAGCAGCGCGCCCGAGAGCGTCGTGCGCAGGAGCATCGCGGAGCAGCGTGCGGACACGGCTATGACCCGAACGGGCTGTAGCTCGCCTGCGCGGCGTCGAGCGATGCGCCCACGTTCGTCACGCGACCCGCATCGTCGAAGAAGACGAAGAGATCGTCGTACTTCGTGTCGTGCGAGACCATGCTGAACACGATCAAGGTGAAGCCGGAGGTCTTGGTGATCGCGTAGCGATAGTGGTATGCCCGGACGAAGAGCTTCTCGCCGCCGGTCACGTAGGTGTTGATGATGCCGGCGCCGATGCCGGCGTCGAGCGGCGCGGTGACGCCGTTCGACCAGATGATCTCGTTCGGCGAGCCGAGCAGCCGCGCCACGTCCGCGATCGTCGTCGCGCCGGGCTCGATCTCGCCGATCGCGGCGGGGCAGAGCGGCACGCGCGTGCGGTCCTTCTGCAGAAAACAACCCGAGCCGCACGCGAGTGCGACACCGCACAATGCCAGGGTGATCCGTCGCATCGAGGTTCCTCCCGAATCGTGCGTCACGGCCCCTCCGCCTCGCGGCGCGCGGGGGCGCGCGACGTTCTCCGTCAGGTCCATCATCGGCAGGAACACATCATATCCTGGAGCATGCGCCGCCGTAAGGATGCGGCGGCGGCCGACAACCGCCCCCCGGCGCGCCGCCGGCCGCGCCCCCGGGCATCCGCCGGATTATCCGCCCCACGAGATCGGGAAGAACCACCCCAGGCGCAGTTGCTTGCGGCCGCCCGTCGTGCTCTTCCAGTGGATCAAGTCCAGCACGATGCCCCAGTGCGTCGTGCTCTCGTTTCTCGTCGCGCCGTTGTCCCGCACGACCCTGTGCGTGCGATCGGAATCGAAAAGAAGATGGTAGAGCAGGCAGAAATGGCATCCGGCGGGCTCGCCGCGATACTTGATGATGTCGAACACGTTGAAATTGCTCCGCCCGCGCGCATTCTCGACGACGTCGACCGGCGTCTCGAGCTCCCCCCCCGCCCGCCGCACGGTGAGCACGGCCTCGCCGGCCGGCCGCGCCGCTTCGATGGCGTGCTCGTACTCGGCGGCACCCGCCACGGGCTGACCGCCGACCTTGACGACGTGGTCGCGAACGCGCAGATCGGCGAAGAACCCGGGCCCCCCCTCCAGCACCTCGACCACGAGGAGGCCGCCCGGCGGCGAATTCGGCCCGAGCGCCACGGCGTGCGCTTCGGGCGTCAGCTCCGCGAGCTTGAGTCCCGTGCGGTCGAGGTCATCGACGATCCGAAGCTGCTGCTGGAAGCCCTTGCCCTCGACCACCTGCTTCTCGGCGCCCAGCGTGACGGCCGCATCGATGCGCGCGCCGCCGCGCTGATAGGCGACGTCGACGCGCGTGCCGGGGAGGTCTTGCTCGATCAGAAGCTCGAGGCGCTCGACGCCCATCACGTTCTTCCCGCCGTAGGACACGATCACATCGTCGGCCCGGAGACCGGCGGCCTCCGCGGGTCCCGACGTGCGGATGCCGCGAACCAGAACGCCGCTGAAAGGCTCCGCGCCCAGACGTTCGGCATCGCCCTTGGCAAGCGGCACGAAGTCAGCGCCGAGCGTGCCCACTTCCTTCTCGACGCTTCGATTGAACGTGAACTGCCCGTCCGCGATCGTGTACGACTGGCGCACGACGACGCCTTCCTCGGCGCCGGCGTCGCCCGGCAGATGCACGTTCGGGTCGACGCCGACCGAACGCAGCGCGTCCTGCGACTCATTCCGCCCCTTGATCTCGCACGAGTAGCATCCGGACAGCCACGGGACGGCGAGCGCCGCCGCGAAGACCGCCGCGTTCACGAAAGACACTCCACGCATGGCTCACTCCTTGGAAGGCTCTTGTTCCCGGCGCCAGACGTCCTCGAGCTCCGCGAGGATCCGGCGGCGATTCGGCGCCTCGCCGACCGAGTCGCGCGTCTCCTCTCCGCCTGCGCCGGCAAACCGTTCGTTCAACCATCCCATGATCCCGCTCGGCCGCCCCGTGGGGACGGCATCCGCCCCGCCCCGCGCGCTCCGGCCGAGGAGATTCTCGAGCGCGTTCAACGCGAGGTCCGCGGTCGCGGGATTGGTCTCGTCGGCGGCGACCGCGAAAAGCCCGGCTATCACCTGGCCGCGCGTCCCCCGTGTCCGCAGCTCCAGCTTGTCGCCGCTGACGACGAAGATCACGTTCTTGCGCGCCGGAAGAGGCGTCTCGACTGCCGCGAGCGCCGCGGGCTCGACCGCGGGGGGCGGCGCCTTCTCGGCCGGCAACGTTCGACGAGGCTCGGGAACCGCGCGCGCGGCCGCGAGCTTCGCGACTTCCGCCGCGAGCCGTTCGGTCTGCCTCCTCGACGCCGTGAGCGATTCCTTCAGGGCCGCGATCTCGCGTTCCCGCCCGCGCGAGGCATCCTCGAGCCGCCCGAGCGCTTCCGCGTGTTCCCGCTGCTCCTCCCGCGCGGACGCGAGCGCCGCGGCGATGTCGCCGGCTGCCGCGTTCGCG
>JBFZCA010000236.1:0-2770 GCA_041308205.1 Planctomycetota bacterium
AAGCGCGGCGGCGTACCTCCCGACACGACCATCGCGGATGTCGTGCGCGGCCTCGCGGAGCTGACCGAGAAATGCAACGGCGCGATGCTCAAGCTGGACCCCGCGAAGACCAGGATCGGCCACAGGGACACCCTGCTCGCGCTGGTGGAGCGCGAGCGGGATGCCGCGGCGCGCGAGAGCATCGGGCGGCGCCTGGCGGCGTTTCTCAACAAGAACCTGCAGGAGGACGCGCCCGAGGGCTCGGCGCTCATGGCGGGCGTCACGGAAGCCGGCGGCATGATGCTGCAGGACTCCGACCGGGCGATCCTGGCGGAGGAGCCGGCCGTCTGCACGTGGGCGCTCGGCCGCCTCATCGATGCGGATGAGACCGTGTGGTACGTGGCGCTCAGGGCCATCGCGAAGCGCGCGCGCGCCGTGTTCGCGCAGGCGTTCGGAACGCTGCTGCTGGCGCGCGCCGCCGAGATGCCCGAGGAGCGGCTGCGGGAGTTCTGCCCGCTGTGCGACGAGGATCTGTGTCGATTCCTTGCGATGAAGGTCGACACCGAGACGCGGTCCGGCCGCATCGAGCGCATCGTGGCGTGCGTGCTCGCCTGCGGCTCGCCCGCGGCCGTGGACGTGATGCAGCGGCTGTTTCCGCGCGTGGGATCCGATGCCCGCCACCGGCTCATCGCCAGGCTGATCGAGCTCGACAATCGCGAGGCGCTCCGCGCGCTCTCCCGCGAGCTCGTGACCGCCGACTTTCACGTGCGCATGACGATCATCAAGATGCTCGGCTATTCGACCAACGCGATGGCGGAGGAGATTCTGGCCGACCAGTTGCGCGGAGGGCGCGTCGGCAGGGCGGACATCGAGGAGCAGATGGCGTGTCTCGCGTCCCTGCGGCGCCTGGGCACGGCGCGGTGTCTCGATGTCGTGCAGGCGATCGCCGGCGATTGGCGGCTCCTTTTCTCGTCCAGGGGACGCGAGTTGCGGTCCCAGGCCAAGTCGGTGGGGGAGACGGTTCAGGCGCGGCTCACGCAGCGCCCGCTGCTGTCCGAGGAGGGACGCAATGACCGCTGAGCCGACCGACAGAATCGTGCAGGCGCTTTCCATCGCGCTCATGAACGGCACGGTGTACTTCCCCGAGCACCGGCGCGTCGCCGAGGCGGCCAAGGAGGCCGCCGCCGCGCTCGACACGTACTTCCAGGACCGCGAGAGCTTCGTCCTCGGCGTCCTCAAGGGGCTTCTGATCGTCGAGGGGGCGCCGCTGTACGATCTGAGCGTCCGCGCGCATCGGCTGATGGACACCATCACGGAGCGCGGCGGCTTCGGCATACGCTTCTCGCGCGGCATCACGGCCGGCGAGATCATGGCGCTGGTCAAGGCGCTGCTCCAGGCGCGCACGCGGTCCGCCGAGGAGTTCAACGCGCTGCTCGCCCATCAGGGAATCGTTCACGCCGCCTTCCAGACCAAACCCCTGCGCGAGGTGCTGCCGACCGATGGGGCGGCGTCCGGGCGCGAACCCGCGCCCGCGCCCGCAGCCGCCCCGTCCGAGGAATCCGCAAAGGACGCCGGCGAACCCTGCATCGAGATCTACACCTGGGCTCTCGGAGGCATCCGCGACTTCATCGGCAACATCAAGCACGACCGCAAGGTGTCCTTGACCCAGTCCCAGGACATCGCCGTCAGGCTCACCGACGCGCTTGCCAAGGACCGCAACGGCTTCGTCGCCATGGCATCGGTGAAGGACTACGACAGCTACACGTTCAACCATTCGGTGAATGCCTGCATCTACGCGACGGCGGTTGCCGAGCAACTGATAACGGATCAGAAGGAGCTCGTCGCCGTCGCCCAGGCGGCGCTGCTCCACGACGTGGGCAAGATCCTGATTCCGGACGAGGTGCTCTTCAAGCCGGGGGCGCTCAGCGATGCCGAGTGGACGGTGATGCGCCAGCATCCCGTGCTGGGCGCCAAGATCCTCATGGAAGCGCAGGGCGCGGCCGAGATCGCGATCAACGTGGCCTTCGGGCATCACCTGCGCTATGACCAGCAGGGCTATCCCGCGCTCCCGATGCCGATCACGGTCGACCCGCTGACGCAGCTCGTCAACGTGATCGACGTGTACGAGGCGCTGACCGCCAAGCGCCCGTACAAGAAGCCCTTCACGCCGGAGCGCGCGGCCGATGTGCTGCTCCGCGGCGTGGGGAGCGAATTCAATCCGCTGTGCGTGGATCTGTTCCTGCGCCATTTCGGCATCTTTCCCCCCGGAACCTCGGTGCGCCTCGCCGACGGCTCCGAAGGCGCGGTGGCGGCGACGAACCCGTGCGATGTCGCCCACCCCGTCGTGCACGTGACGCGCGACGCCGACGGGTGCGCGCCGGAGCATCCGTTGATCGTCGATACGTCCGAGAAGCTGCCCGGCGGCGGCTACCGGCTCGAGATCGCCTGCAGCGCCGCCGCGTTCCAGGCTCGGGTCCAGGCCGGCGCCCCGGCGTAGGACTCCCTTTTCGGGCGTACATATTCGGTGAACCCGTGCGTCGAAACGTGCAATGAACGCGTCCGTTGCGCAATTGCGGCTCTGCCGACGCTATGGAGGCGGGGACCGAAGGTCTCCACGGCGGCAATCGCTCGGCGTCCCTGCTGTCTGAGACAACCCCCCCCCTTCAGGAGCTGACGCTTACCCACAAGTCCGCTGACCGTGCGCCCCCTTCTCCCGAAGGGGGCCGGGGGTTGCAGGAGGTGGCGAAGCACCCAGCGTGTCAGGTTCAGGCGCGAGCCGTCTTCTCGGTCG
>JBFZCA010000237.1:0-2853 GCA_041308205.1 Planctomycetota bacterium
AAGACCGCCGTACCCGCTCAGGTCGCGATTGCCGAGGAGCTGCGCCTCGACCTCGGCCGCGCGCACGGGGGCATTGTTCCAGAACCAGAGCGGCCTTGCGCGGAACTTGAGGGGCGGATCGGCGAAGTCGCGCTTCGCGTCCGCAGCGTTGAGCAAGGGCACGACCAGGGCGCTCAGCATGGAGGCCAGCGCGATCAACCGCCCGTATGTCGCTCTTCTACACATGTGGGCTTCCTCCCTTTCCCGACGACCATGCTGTCGATCGGGTCAATGATGTCACCGCCCTGCGATGGGGAACGCGCGAGCGCATGGGCGCCGGCCGTCGGCCGCCGCGCGCTACGGGTTGAAGTACACGCACTCCATCTTCGCCCAGCTCTTCTCGCCCGGAAGCGGCACTTGCATGGGATCGCACACCTTGAGCCATGCCTGGTTGCGCGGCTCGGCGTCGAGCTTCGCCATGTCGGCGGCGAAATCGCTGCCCGTATACTCGTAGTAGCCGAACTCGTACCACGTGCCGTCGATCTGGTGCAAGAAGATCGAGAAGTTCTCGAGGTGGTACTTGCGCAGCAGATCACGCACGCCGGGGTTCGCATCGGCGTGCAGGCGCTTGTACTCGTCGATCTGGTCGGCCTTGAGGCGTATGACCATCCCCACGCGCATGCGCGGCTTCCGCGGCTGCATGGCGCAGCCGGAGGAAAAGAGGCCGACGACCAGCGCCGCCAGCGCGCATGGCCAGGTCGTGGCCACGCCGGGAATGCTCTGCGGGCCCCAGTGCATGTAGATCCCGAGCTTGGCGTCCTCGAACCACTCCGGCGTCTCGTACCGGCGGAGAGATTCGATTGTCGGCTCGAAACCGACGGCGGGAGGTGCCGCGTCTTCCGAAGGGGCGAGCGGGACCTCGCAGAAGGTGAGCGCGGCGAGGCCGTTGGCGCCGAAGACCAGGCGCGAGGGCTTCCCGTCCCAGTCCCGCCCGGTCAAATACGTGATGGTCTTCGCCGTTGAGCTCGCCGTCAACTTCAGCGTCATGACGTTTCCGGAAACCGCGACCGAGCCGATCGGCGCGGCGGCGTCATCGAGATAGAGGGAGCTCTTCGCCTCGTCGTTCCAGACGACGGGCTGGCCGAAGTCGAGCGCGATCGCGTCCGTGACAGGGCTCGTAAACCACGCCCGTTTCAGACTGGGCGCGGTGATCGGCTCTCGCGGTTCGAACCCGTAGCTGTCCTGCTCAACCAGCGGGCTCATGAACATCGCGAACTTCGCGTAGGTCTCAAGGTCGAAATGGCATGACCCGCGGCCGGCATGCTCGGAGGCGGCGCCGATCGTCGACATGACGTGCAGGTTGGAGAAGAGCCGCGGCAACGTCCGCTGCGCCTCGCGTATCTGGTCGTCCTTGGGACCCATGCTGCACGGCAGCGGCCAGACCTGGTAGACGTAGTAGTTCTGGATATTGGGGTAGTCCTTCTTCCAGGCTGCCGCCATGTCGACGAAGTACTGCTGATACGACTTGTAGTTCCAGTCGCCGGTGGGCGCCCCGGAGCCGCTGTCGTTCTCGCCTTGATGCCAGAAGACGCCGCGAATGCCGTGCGTCAGCTTGGCCGCAGTCACGCGCGTCAGCAGGCAGCCGTAGATCTTGTACGGATTGCCGTAGAAGGCACCGCTCGTGTCGAAGTGGTTGGCGGGATTCGGCTGGTGATGCCAGATCGGCGTGCCGCCGTAGGCGCCGTTGAGGATGCAGATGGGAATGCCGTACTTGTTGACCAGGTGGGCGGCAAGCGTCATGCCCCAGGCGCCGATCTGGTGCTCGCCGTAGTTGGGTTTTCCCCAGATATGTGTGCGGACGGCGTTGCCCCAGCCTCCGGCGGTCGTGCCCTCGAGCTGGTTGCCGTAGCTGCGGATCCAGTCGTTGAGCGGCGTGACCGGGTCTTCCGTCGGCCCGTTGTTCGGCCCCGTGGCCTCGGCGTTCGATTGCCCGTCGATCAGGTAGGCGTCGCCGCACACGAGGTTGGTCACGGTATGCGTCACGGTGTCCGTGCCGCCGGCGCTGGTTCCGAACTCGACCTTGTACTTGATCAACCCAGGCCTGAGCTTCACCGTGAACGCGTACGCCTTGTCCGCCCCGGGCGTATGCCGCTCGGTCGCGTACGGCTTGTCGTCGGCGTAGAGCTTGAGAAACACGGACTTGGCGGCCTGCGCGAGGGTGCCGTTGTAGAAGAGCGAGCCCTCGTTCTTGTCGTCCCGGGCGTAGAACTGATTGTTCTCGGGCTTCTCGTCCTTTCCCGCCATCCGTTCGACCCAGGGATCGCTCTTGGGCTCGGTCACCTTAATCGACGTCGACGCGGCGAAGTCCGCGCCGCCGTTATTGAGCGCAAGCCTTACCGTGATCGTGCCGCTGAATTGCGAGCGCGCGAGAATCAGCCTGTCGGGCGCAACTTCCTTGAGGACGGCGCCGCCTGCCACGGTCCACGTGTACTTGAGCTCGCCCGCGCCCTTCGCCTTCATCGCGGCGAGATTGCTGATCGCCGGGACGACTTCGATCCTGTCCCGGCCGTTCCACGCGGCGGGCGCGCTCAGCGAGAACACCGGCTCGGGAATCTCCTCCCTGATCGTCACGGAGATCTTGCGCGTCTTGACTTCGCGCGCATACACGGCCTTGAACTGCAGGACGAACGCCGTTTCGGCGACCACGCGCCCCGCATCCAGCGTGTACGAGAGCTGATCGACGGCAACGACCGACTCCGCGCCGTCCCGCGTGACAATCCAGTACACTTTCTGGGCGCCGCCGGCCTTGGCGGTCACGGTCGCGCGTTCGCCTTCCGCAACCTTGATCTCCGCGGGCGAGACGGAGAAGTCATT
>JBFZCA010000238.1:0-8309 GCA_041308205.1 Planctomycetota bacterium
GCGATGACGAAGCGCTGCGCCTCGGCGAGCGCCATCACCGCGCGCGTCTCGGGCTCCGAGGCGGGCCGCGGGCCGCGGTAGCGGCCGTGCGCGGGGTCGGCGCTCGACCCGCGCTCGGCGAGCGCATTCCACATGAAGGGGAAGTTGCGGTTGAGGTCGACGCCGTCCGTGCGGTCGCCGGCGCCGTTGCCGTTCGTGTCGGCGCCGTTCTTCCGTCCGGCGCCCGAGACGTGGAAGTACCGGTGGTTGCCGTCGGGATTGACGAGCGGCACGCACCAGATGGCGCAGGAGTCGACCCACCGCCGCAGATCGCCCCCGGCCTCGTACCCGGCGGTGAGCTCGGCGATGATGTCGAGGACAAGCTCGGGCCCGAGCACCTCGCTTCCGTGAACGCCGCCCGCGAAGAGCACCGCGGGCTCGTCCTCCTCCACGGCGGCGCGGCCCGAGATCTTGAGCGCCAGGAGGCGGCGCCCCTGGACGCTCTTCCCGATCTCCTTGAGCGCCGTGATCGCGGGGTAGCGCGCCGCGAAGGCGGCGAGCAGCGCCTCGATCATGGGGCCGTCGTGAAAACCGTCGTGGACATCGATCCGGCCCTCCGCCTCGCGGGGCGGCGCGCCCTCGCGGCAGCGGAAGCCGGGAATTATGTACTTGACCGGCACGCTCGTCGTCAGCGCGCCGACCTCGAAGCCCTCGCGGGCGAGCCGCTCCGCCGCCGCGAAGCGCGAGAGACAGCGCACGAGCGGCACGCCCGCATCGATGGCCTCGACGGGCGTCAGGTTGGCGGCCCCGACCGCGTCTTGCGCCCGAGCAAGCTCGGATGCGGCGACGGTGACGAGCACGAAGGCGTCGGCGCGCGGCGCCGCGGGAATCTCCGCGGCGGCACAAAGCGTTGCGGCGCAACAGAGAAAAGCGTGTATGAGCATGCGTTCAATCTCGTCCGGAGGCCGGGATCCGTGCGGCCTCGTGCTCTCATTGTAGCATTTTCGCGGGCCCCGCCGCGCCCTTGACATGCCGTGTCGATGCGTGTTCAATCTCTTCGCATCGGCACGGCGTGCGGCGCATCGGCGCGGCGGCGTTTTCTCAAGGACTCTTGCAGAGGATAACGAGCACACGTGGAGGGTTTCCCTACCGTTCTACACGACTGGCATGTCGCGGCGGGCGCGAAGATGACGACCTTCGGGCCCTGGCGCATGCCGCTTCAGTACACCTCGATCCTCGAGGAGCACCTCGCGACGCGCCGGCAGGCGGGCATGTTCGACACCTGCCACATGGGCGAGATCGGCCTTGCGGGCCCCGGCGCCCGCGAGACGCTCGAGGAGGTCTTCACGCGGCACGTGGCGGCGCTCGCGCCCGGCCGCGCCTGCTACGGGTTCCTGACCACGGAGCGCGGCACCGTCGTCGATGACTGCATTCTGTACGCGATGCCCGACGATCACGCCCCGCCGCTCTACCTCCTCTGCGTCAATGCCGGCGACATCGAGGGCGATTACGAGTGGCTCAAGGCCCACGCCGCCAAGGACACCGTCATCGAGAACTTCTCGCCGCTCACGGGCAAGATCGATGTCCAGGGCCCGATGAGCGGCCGCATCATCAACGAGCTGGCCGGCCGGGAGGTAGCGCTCAAGCGCTTCGAGTTCACGTTCGTGGCGCTCGGCGGGCACAAGGTGATGCTGTCGCGCTCGGGCTACACGGGCGAGGACGGATTCGAGATCTTCACCATGCGCACGACCGTTGTCGACCTGTGGGAGAAGTTCCTCGCCGCGGGCAAGCCGTACGGCCTCCTGCCCGCGGGCCTGGGCGCGCGCGACACCCTCAGGACCGAGGCCTGCCTGCCGCTCTACGGCCACGAGCTCTCGCTCGACATCACGCCGATCGAGGCGGGCTACAAGTGGGCGGTGTCGTTCGAGAAGGACTTCCTCGGGAAGGAATTCCTGCTGCGGCAGACGACCGACGGCCCCGCGCGCGTGAGCATGCCGTTCAGGATGCAGAGCCGCGCGCCGGCCCGGCCCGGCTACGCGGTCCACGCGGGCGGGTGCGCGGTCGGCGTCGTCACGAGCGGGACGTTCCTGCCGAGCCTCGGCGTCCCGGGCGGCATGTGCATGATCGACCGCGATGTCGCGGTCGAGGGGACGGCCGTGACGATCGAGATCCGCGGCGCGCAGCACGAGGCGGTCCTCGCGGCGCGCCCGCTGTATTCCAGGAGGAAAGCGTGAGCACGATTCCGGAGGAGCTGCGCTATACGCGAGAGCACGAGTGGGTGCGCGTCGACGGCGACGTGGCGACGGTCGGCATCACCGACTTCGCGCAGTCGCAGCTCGGCGAGATCATCTACGTGGAGCTGCCGCCGGTCGGTCGCGCCGTCGCCGCGCGCGCCGTGATCGCGGTCGTCGAGTCGGTCAAGGCGGCAAGCGATGTCTACGCGCCCGTCGGCGGCGAGGTCATCGAGAGCAACGCGAAGCTGATCGAGGAGCCGGGCGGCCTGAACCGGAGCCCGTACGGCGACGGCTGGCTCGTCAAGCTGCGCGTCGCGAATCCGGCCGAGGCCGAGGCGCTGCTCGCGCCCGATGCCTACGCGGCTATCGCCAAGGAGTAGCCCGTGCCCTTCGTCTCGCTCACGGACGCCGACGTCGAGGCGATGCTCGGCGAGCTGGGCCTGGGAAGCCTGGACGCGCTCTTCGCGCACGTTCCCGAGGACCTGCGCCGGCACGCCTTCGCGCTCCCGCCCGGCAGGACGCAGCTCGAGGTCGAGCGCGAGCTCGAGGCCTTGGCCACCCGCAACGATCGCGCGGCCGGCGCCGTCTGCTTCCTCGGCGGGGGCGCGTACGATCACCACGTACCGGCCGCGCTGCGCGAGATCCTCCGGCGGGGGGAGCTCTACACGGCCTACACGCCGTACCAGCCCGAGATCGCGCAGGGCATGCTCCAGGCGCTCTTCGAGTACCAGACGATGCTCGCGCGCCTGGCGGGCCTCGACGTCGCCAACGCGTCGCTGTACGACGGCGCGACCGCGTGCCTCGAGGCGCTCGGCCTCGCCGTGAGGCACACGAACCGCACGCGCGTCGTCGTCGATGCCAACCTGAACCCCCGCTGGCGCGATGTCATCAAGACCGGCGCGGCGGGCATGGGCCTCACCGTCGTCGAGGTCCCCGGCGGCGGCCTGGCGCAGGGTCGCGACCCGGCGGCGCCGGCCGCGGCGGTTGACACAAGCACCGCCGCGCTGCTCGTCCCGAACCCGGACTTCTTCGGCCGGTATGCGGACCTCAAGGCGCTCGCGCAGGCGGCGCACGCGCACGGCGCGCTCCTCATCGGCGCGGCGGCGCCGATCTCGATGGCCATTTTCGAGCCGCCGGGCGCGATGGGCTGCGATGTCGCCTGCGGCGAGGGGCAGGAGCTCGGGCTGGGGCTGAGCTTCGGCGGCCCGTACCTGGGCTTTCTCGCCGCGCGCAAGGAGCTCGTCCGCCGCATGCCGGGGCGGCTCGTCGGCATGACGGTCGACAGCCGCGGGCAGCGCGCGTTCACGCTCACGCTTCAGACGCGCGAGCAGCACATCCGGCGCGAGAAGGCGACGAGCAACATCTGCTCGAACCAGTCGCTGTGCGCCTTCGCCGCGGGGCTGTACCTCGCGATCATGGGCCGCGAGGGGCTCCGGCGCTGCGCGGCGGCGTGCCTTGCGGGCGTCGCGGCGCTGCGCGCGAAGCTCGCGGCGATTCCGGGCGTCACGCTCTTCCCGGGCACGCACTGGCGCGAATTCGTTTTCAGGACGCCGCTTCGGGCCGAGCACGTCTGCGAGCTGCTCGCCGCGAAGGGCATCCTCGCCGGCGTGCCGCTCGCGGCGCGGTTCGGGGCGGGGATCTGGGAGGCGGGCGACGTGCTCGTCGCCGTGACGGAGAAGCGGACCGCGGAGGAGATCGACGCCTACGCGGCGGCGCTTCGCGAGGCCGTGACGGCCGCGAGGTGATGGCATGGAGCTTGTCTTCGAGAAGCACAGCGCGGCAAGCGGCGCGGCCAACGTCCCCGACCCGGGGCCCGAGGCCGAGGCGCTCGTGCCGCCCGAGCTGCGGCGCGCGGCTCCGCCCGCGCTTCCCGAGCTGAGCGAGCTCGACGTCGTCCGGCACTACCTCGCGCTCTCGCGGCGGCAGGTCGGCGTCGACAGCGTGTTCTATCCGCTCGGCTCCTGCACGATGAAGTACAACCCCAAGCTCTGCGAGGAGGCGGCGCGGCTGCCCGGGTTCGCCCGGCTGCACCCGCACGCGCCCGACGAGCTGTGCCAGGGCATGCTGGCGCTCCTCTGGAACCTCGAGCAGCGGCTGTGCGAGATCTGCGGCATGGACGCGTTCACGCTCGCGCCCATGGCCGGGGCCCAGGGCGAGTGGACGGGGCTCCTCCTCGTCAGGGCGTACCACCGCGCGCGCAACGACGCGCGCACCGAGGTTCTCGTGCCCGACTCCGCGCACGGGACGAACCCGGCGTCGGCCGCCATGGCGGGGTTCGAGGTCAGGGCGGTGGCCTCGAACGACGACGGCGAGGTCGATCTCGCGGCGCTCAGGAACGCGGTCGGTCCGAAGACCGCGGCGCTCATGCTCACGAACCCCAACACGCTCGGGCTCTTCGAGACGCGCATCAAGGAGATCGCGGCCGTGCTGCACCAGGCCGGCGCGCTGCTCTACTACGACGGCGCGACCCTCAACGCCATCTGCGGGGTGGCGCGGCCGGGCGACATGGGCTTCGACATCGTGCACGTCAACGTCCACAAGACCTTCGCGACGCCGCACGGAGGCGGCGGCCCGGGGGCGGGCCCGGTGGGGGTGAAGGCGCGCATCGCGCCGTTTCTGCCGGCGCCGCGCATCGTCCGGGAAGGCGAGCGCTTCGCGCGCGCGGAGGCGTCTCCGCAATCGATCGGCCGCGTGGGCGCGTTCGGCGGCAACGCCGGCATCCTCATCAGGGCGTACGCGTACCTCGCGATGCTCGGCCGCGAAGGCGTGACGCGCGTCGCGCAGCACGCGGTGCTCGCGGCGCGGTACCTCGCCGCCCGCCTGGCGCCGGACTTCCCGTCCGCGTACGATCGGCCGTGCATGCACGAGTTCGTGGCGACGCCGTCGGCGGCGATTCTCGGCAAGGGCGTCAAGACGCTCGACATCGCCAAGCGGCTCATCGATTGCGGCTTCCATCCGCCGACCGTGTACTTCCCGATGATCGTCCACGAGGCCCTCATGGTCGAGCCCACGGAGACCGAGACGAAGGAACGGCTCGACGCGTTCGTGGCAGCGATGCACGTCATCGCGGCCGAGGCGCTGGCGACGCCCGAGAAGCTCAAGGCCGCGCCCGAGAACGCGCCCGTCGGCCGCGTCGACGAGGTGAAGGCCGCGCGCGAGCTCGTGCTCACGTACGACATGGCTCGTTGAGCGCGCGCGGGCGATGGCGGGGCTCCTTCCCGGCGATGTTTCGGTGGGGGCCTTCGTCGCGCCTCGCGCCGAGATCGCGGAGGCGCTCGGGCTGGCGGAGGCGTTGCTCGAGACGGCCCGCACGGATGCGCGCGAGGTCGCGGCGTACGTCTGGCGGCCGCGCGCGCACGGGGTCGTGCTCGGCAGCGCGTGCCGGATCGGCGGCGAGGTCGACCGCGACGCCTGCCGGAGCCGGGGGATCGAGGTGTTCAGGCGCGTGAGCGGGGGCGGCACGGTGCTCGTCGGCCCCGAGACCTGGTGTTATAGCTGCGTCCTGTCGAAGCCGCTCGACCCGGGGAGCATCCAGGGCGCGTTCGCGTGGCTGCACGGCGCCGTCATCGCGGCGCTCGCGCGGTTCGGCGTCGCCGCCGAGAGCGCGCCGATCTCCGACCTGGCCGTGCGGATGCCCGGCGGAGAGCTTCGCAAGCTCGCGGGGCATTCCCAGAAGCGCACGCGCCGGGGCGTTCTCTGCGAGGGGACGCTTCTTGCCGGGCCGTTTCCTTTCCCCATGAGCGAGGCGCTCAGGCACCCGCCGCGCGAGCCGGAATACCGCCGCGGCCGGCCGCACGAGGAGTTCGTGACGGATCTGCGGGCGCTCGGCGCCGCGATCGCATTCGAGGACTTCGCGGCCGAGCTCACGGCGGCGCTCGGCGCCGTCGCGGCGAGGGAGCTTCCCGCCGGCGTCGCGGCGCGCGCCGACGCGTTGGCGCGAGAACGCTATCTCGCGCCCGAGTGGACGGAGCGGCTGTAGCGGAAGGGCATCGTTCGGGCTGCGCGGGTCGCGGGCTCACCAGTCGAGGGGGCTGCGAGCGCCCACCCCCGGTTTCCGCATGACGTGCAGGTAGCGCTGGGTCGTCGCAAGGTCGACGTGGCCGAGCAGATCCTGGACGGTGCGGATGTCGGCCCCGCTTTCCAGGATGTGCGTGGCGAAGCTGTGGCGCAGGACGTGCGGGGTGACGCGCTTGTCCAGGCGGGCGCGGCGGGCCGCCTCCCTGACGGCATGCTGGAAGGTCGCATCGAGGACGTGGTGGCGGCGGCGCAGCCCGGTTCGGGGATCGTGCATGAGCTGGCGCGAGGGGAAGAGCCACTGCCATTCCCAGGACTCGCCCGCGCGGGGGTACTTGCGCGCCAGCGCGTCGGGCAGCCAGACGCCGGGGTACCCGCGGGCGCGATCCTGCTCGTGCAGGGCCCGCACGCGCGCGCGGTGCGCTTTCAGCCGCTCGACGAGCGCCTCCGGCACCATCGTCACGCGGTCCTTATCGCCCTTGCCCGAGCGGACGCGGATCTGGCGGCGCTCAAGGTCGACGTCCTGGATCCGGAGCTGGAGGAGTTCGGTCAGGCGGAGCCCGCTCCCGTACATCAGCTCGCCCATGAGCCGGCTCGTGCCATCCATTGCATCGAAGAGGGTCCGGCACTCCTCCCTGGTGAGAACGACCGGCAGCCGCGGCGGGCGCCGCGCACGGGTGAAGTCGCTGAAGTCGCCCAGGCTCTTCCCGAACGCCTCCCGTAGCAGGAAGACCAGGGCGTTCAGGGCCTGTTTCTGCGTCGAGACCGACACGAGCTTGACCGTCGCCAGGTGCGTCAGGAAGGAGCGCACATGGGACTCGGCCGCATTCTCGACCGGCAGCGGCGCCATGAACGCGGCGAAGCGCCGGGCCCATTCCCGGTACGTCCGCTCCGTGCGCCAGAGGAGGTGGCGCGTCCGGATGCGCTCGATGAGCCGGCGTTCCCACGGGAAGTCGCCGAGGTCGATGGGCCTGCGTCGCTCGTGCGCCCGTCGGAAGAACCAGTTGAGGGCTCCCTTCACGGTTTCGAGCTCCTCGGGCCTCAGCCGCTCCGCGAACCGGCGCGCCGAACCGATCGTGACGTCCTGCCCGCTCCGCTTGCAGAACTCGAGGTACCGGACGATCATGGACCTGTATGCGTCTCTCCGGGAGGAGTTCCACTCCTCGGCCTCCAGCGCGTCCCGCCACTCGGGAAACCACACCGCCGCCTCGACTTTGTCCTTCTCCATAGAACCTCCTCGCAAAAGGCCAAAGCCACATACGCCTTTCGCGCCCTAACCATCAGCAAATCCCGCGCCAATCGCGAGTCATCTCCTCCCTCCCATCTCCCGCAACTTTTTCCCCGCCATATTCTTGACTCCCCCTACCCCGCGATGTACACTCCGTAATGTCCCCGGGACATCCAACAGTCGGTTCCCCCCGGGAGGTCAGGCCCAAGAACACTGTTAGCGCCGTCCCCGAAGCCTGAACTGTCGCGACAGCGCTCAGCCCGTACGGATCGTCGGACCAGCTCCCTTCCCAATACTCACGCTCGCGGTGGTTCTCTCGGCGCGCCGCACACGTTTCGGTTCGTTCGCCGCACAAAGCGAGCAGGAATTGCACCGGTGCCGAAGTGCGGGCGGGAGTAGAAAAACGTGTTCGCAGCGCGCGTGCTTTGACGCGATTCGCTGGTTTCCGTGCCGCGGGACACGGGGGTGTGATGGTTCTCGCGCGCCGTGAGAATTCCGAGCGACTGGCGAGCCTCTTTTATGGGTGACCGGGGTAGTGCCTGGGCGCTGGCATAGGCGAGTCGGGCGTTCATTCGTGCTCGGCGCTAACCAGTCGTTTGACCGGACGGTGCTTCTTGCTCGCTGGCCCTCGGCGTGGTAGTTTGGAGTCGCGGTGGTGATGGGGGCGGGTGGTCCGCGCCGCACCGCCGGCCAACTCTAGCGTTAGGCGTTCGGAGCTAGGATCCTCGGAATCATGACATTGGCATCTGGCACGCTTCTCTCGCTCGAAGATCAGGGAGACGGTTGGTTTCCGCTGGCTCCTCCGGGCGCCCTCAAGGCCACCGTCGTCGCCACTTTTCCCTCTGGGGTTTCCT
>JBFZCA010000239.1:0-6996 GCA_041308205.1 Planctomycetota bacterium
GAAACGAGCGGCGGCGCGTGCTCGACGTTCCGACGCGCGCGCCCGCGGGCAGATCGGCGAGGCGCCGCGCGCCGCCCGCCAGCACCGCAACGTCCTGGGGCGCCTCGCGGGCGACGAACGCCGCGACCACGATCTCGGGAGGAATGTCGGTGGGGACATCCTTGGCGCTGTGAACCGCGCAGTCGATGCCGCCGGCGCACAGCGCCTCATCGAGCGCTCTGGTGAACGAGCCGGGACCGAGCTCGCTGAAGCGCGCATCGCGCGCGCGGTCGCCCGCGGTCTGCAGGAGAACCGTTTCCACGCGGAACCCGGCCTTTCGCAGGGCCGCCGCCACCTCGTCGGTCTGCGTGCGCGCCAGCTCACTTGTGCGCGTGCCGATCCGGATCGTCGTCATCGGTCCCAACCTCGAAAATCTCCCTGACGAGGGCCAGGGCCTCCGCCGTGAGATCGCCCCGGTTCCTGAGCGCCTTCAGGCGGTTGAGAGGAACGAAGAGCACCCTGTGGACCAGCCGCCTGACCATCGCCGCCACCTTGTCCCGCACCTCGGGCGGCAGCTCCTCGGCCCCGTGTGCCAGCTCCTCGCGCTGCCACGCATCCGTCGCCTCGATGAACGCGCGCACGACGGGCTCGACCTCCAGGCGGAAGGCGTGCATGGCCGTGAACTTCCGCGCCTCCTCCTCGACGATCAGCCGCGCCCGCGGCACCTCCGCCTCGCGCGTCGTCTGGCTCTGCGCAACGATCGCCTCGATGTCGTCGAGGTCGTGCAGGAACACGCACTCGATCTCCGCCGTGTCGGCCGCGAAATCGCGCGGCACGGCCAGGTCGATGACGACGAGCGGCCGGTCGGCCCGGGGCCGCAGGAAGGGCGCCAGCGCGGCCTTGTCGAAGAGACAGACCGGCGCCGAGGTCGACGAGATCACGAGATCGCTCGCGGCCATGGCGGCCTTCGCATCCTGGAAGGGAACGACGTCGGCGCCGAACTCGCGGGCAAGCGCGCGCGCGTGCTCCTCGGTGCGGCTCGTCACTCTGAGCCGCCGCACTCCCGCGGCCACGAGCGCCCGGGCCGTCAGGGCGCCGATCTCGCCGCTTCCGATCAGGAGCGCCTCGACCTTCCGCAGGTCGCCCACGACCCTTCCGGCAAGGAGCACCCCCGCCTGGCCGGCCGACAGGACGCCCTCGCTCAGGCGCGTCTCGCTCCGGACGCGCTTGCCGGCGCGCAGCGCGTGGTCGAAGAGCCGGTTCATATCGTTGCCGCAGGCCCCGGCCTCGCGCGCGAGCTTGAGCGCATCGCGCACCTGGCCCTGAATCTCGGTCTCGCCGAGAATCTGGGAGTCGAGGCCGCTTGCGACCTCGAAGAGGTGCTGCACGGTCTCGGCGCCGGCGTGCGCGTGAAACACCCCGCGGCCCTGCGGGTCGGCCGCGCGGCCCTTGATCCCGACGAGCGTCTCGTGGAGCGCGGCGAGCGGCGGCTCGGCGGCGCAGAAGAAATAGGACTCCGTGCGGTTGCAGGTCGCGAGCACGACGACCTGGCCGCCCGTGATCGCGTGGAAGTCGGCCGCCGCGCGCGCGGCTTCCTCGTGGTCGAGCGCCCACAGCTCCCGCACGGCGAGCGGCGCCGTGCGGTGGCTGACGCCCCAGAGAAAGAACTTGTCCGGCGTCTCGCGCGCTGCCATCAGAGCCCCAGGTGCCTCCTGTGCAGGAACTCCGTGAACACGAGAAGCCCGAGGTCGACGAGGGCCGCGAGCACGGCCGCCGCGGCAAAGCGCATGCCGCTCAGGGGCAGGCGCTTGCCGATGCCCAGCAGCGCGCCGAAGAGCAGCCAGCTCACGCCGCTCGTCCAGAGCGGCTGCGGGCTGAGCCCATCCCTCCACGCCCGCGCGAGGCCGATCGCCACCGCGCAGGTGAGCGAGCCCAGGCCGAGGCTCAGCGCCCAGACGCTCATGCGCTGCATGGTCTCGAGCGGCGGCAGCCGCTCCCACAGCCGGCCGAGCCGGTGCGCCTTGATCTGCCCGTACAGGGCGAGGTACACGAGCGAATACGCCGCGCCCGTCAGGAACCCCGCGTGGCCGCCGATGCCCAGGCTCGCGTGGAGGTGCACGATCCAGGGGCGAAGCCTCTCATCCGCGCCCTGCTCGTACCCCCAGAGCGATGACGCGATCGTCTGGAGCACGAGCGCGAAAGCCAGCGCCGCGATGCCCGGGGTCTGATGCCCCGTCAGCCGTTCGACGAGGAGGTGAATGACGACCATCGCAAAGGCGAGAAACGAGACGAGCTCGAAGCCTCCTATGAGCGGGCAGCGATCGAGCGCCGCGCCGCGGCAGCCCAGGGCGATGAAGTGCAGCACGGCGAGCGCGGCCAGCGCGCGGAACGCGGTCTTCGCGCGCGCCGCGGGCCCGTCGAAGGCGAGCAGCCCCGCGTACAGGCACAAGACGATCGCATAGGCGGCGGGCAAGAGCCCCGCCAGCAGCCGTGCGGCTTGCTCCATCGTCGCACACTCCCGCGGCCCGCGGCCGCCTTCAGGGCGCCAGCGCCGCGCGCAGCAGCGCCGCCATCCGTTCGAGATTGGCGATGTAATCGTGCGCCGTGGGATCGAGCTCGGCCACCTCGGCGCCGATGGCCTCGGCGATGTGCCGCGCGCCGCGCGCCGGGAACTGCGCCTGGACGAACACCGTCCGCGCGCCGTCCGCGCGCGCGCGCGTGACGATCTCGGCGAGCTGCCGCGGCGTCGGTTCCTTGCCTTCGACCTCGATGGCCCGCTGCACCAGGCCGTAGCGATCGGCAAAGTACCCGAAGGCGGGGTGAAACACGTACATGCGGGCCCCTTTGAAGGGAGCCAATTGCGCCGCGATCGCGGCATCGGCCGCATCGAGCTCCGCCGCGAGCTTCGCGGCGTTCGCGCGGAACTCTTCCGCGCCGGCGGGGACGAGGGCGCACAGCTCGTCGCGGATTGCGCGTGCGTGGATCTTCATGTTCTGCGGGTCGAGCCACACGTGAATGTCGAGCTCCCCGGCGTGCTCCCCGCCCTCGTGCGCGTGCGCCTCCGCGGGGCGCATGCGGACGCCGGCCGTGACATCGACGATGCGCAGGCGCGGCGCCGTCCGCGCGACTCGCGCGGCGAGCGCCTCCTCGAACGGCAGCGCGGTTCGAAACCACACGCCGGCGCGCATGAGCTCCTCGACCTGCCGCGGCGCCGGCGCGAAGGCCTCGTGGGACTGGCCGCCCGGAACGAGGAGTGCGACCCGCGCGCGCGGCCCCGCGATGCGCTCGACGGCCCAGGCCACGGGGCCGATCGTCGCGAATGCCGCCGGCCGCCCGTCCGCCCCGGGCGGCGGCAACGAGCGCCCGCATCCCGCCGAGAACGGCACGAGCAGCAGCCAGGCGCCCATCGCGCCGCGCACGCACCCGGTTCTCATCGATCGCTTCTCCACGTTCTTGCCATGGCAAGGCAATGATAGCGCCCGCACGGGCCCCGATCCAGCGCCCCTCGCTCTTGACAATAATCGCGGCCTCATTAACGATAGTGGCTCGATTCCCGATGCGGCCCGGGCGCCCCGGCCGCCGATGGCGGGCGGGGCGGCGCTGACTGAAAGGCAAGGACTCATGAGCAAGGGGCAGATCGGACTCATCGGACTCGCCGTGATGGGCGAGAATCTCATCCTCAACATGGAAAGCAAGGGGTTCACCGTCGCGGTCTACAACCGCACGACCTCGAAGGTGGACAGGTTCCTGGAGGGCCGCGGCAAGGGCAAGAAGCTCATCGGCTGCCGCTCGGTCGAGGAGCTGTGCGCGAGCCTCGAGTCGCCCCGCATCATCATGATGATGGTGAAGGCCGGGAGCGCGGTCGACGAGCTGATCGAGGAGCTGCTGCCGCACCTTGCGCCCGGCGACATCCTGATCGACGGCGGCAACTCGCACTTCCCGGACACCATTCGCCGCACGGCCCGCGTCGAGAAGGACGGCAAGCTCTACATCGGCACGGGCGTCTCGGGCGGCGAGGAAGGCGCGCTCCTCGGGCCATCGATCATGCCGGGCGGCTCGCCCGCCGCGTGGCCGCACGTCAAGCCCATCCTCCAGGCCATCGCCGCGAAGACGAGCGACGGTCTGCCGTGCTGCGACTGGGTCGGCGAGAACGGCGCCGGCCATTTCGTCAAGATGGTCCACAACGGCATCGAGTACGGCGACATGCAGATGATCTGCGAGACGTACCACATGATGCGCGCGGCCCTGGGCATGAACAACGCGGCGATGCACGAGGTCTTCGCGTCGTGGAACCGGGGCGAGCTCGAGTCCTACCTGATCGAGATCACGCGCGACATCCTCGCCTACAAGGACGAGCAGGGCGAGGAGGTGGTCGACCTGATCCTCGACACGGCGGGCCAGAAGGGCACGGGCAAGTGGACCGTGATCGCCGCGCTCGACGTCGGCCAGCCGCTGACCCTCATCAGCGAGGCGGTGTTCGCCCGCTGTCTTTCGGCCATCAAGGACGAGCGCGTCCGGGCCTCCGCGGTGCTCCCCGGGCCCCGGGCGAAGTTCGCGGGCCGCACGACGGCCTTCATCAACGATCTCAAGCACGCGCTCTACGCGGCCAAGATCGCGAGCTATGCGCAGGGCTACCAGCTCATGCGCGCCGCGGCCAAGGAATACGGCTGGAACCTCAACTACGGCGGCATCGCGCTCATGTGGCGCGGCGGGTGCATCATCAGGTCCGCGTTCCTGGGCAGGATCAAGGAGGCCTTCGACCGCGCCCCGGACCTTCCGAACCTGCTCCTCGATCCCTTCTTCAAGGATGCGGTGACGAGCGCCCAGACGAGCTGGCGCCGCGTCGTGTCGACCGCCGTCACGCTCGGAATTCCGATGCCCGCGACGGCCTCGGCGCTGGCGTACTACGACTCGTACCGCCACGAGCGCCTGCCCGCGAATCTGCTCCAGGCGCAGCGCGACTACTTCGGGGCGCACACGTACGAGCGCATCGACAAGCCGCGCGGCCAGTTCTTCCACACGAACTGGACCGGCCGCGGCGGCGACACGGCGGCGTCGACGTACACGGCGTGAGGCGGGCGCCTCACTTCGCGGACGGGAACGGCTTCGCCGTCTCCTTCACGCACTTCGTCCGGAAGGGGCCGACGACGTAGTCGCAGCTCACGACGTACTCGGTGTTCTCCTTGAGGCCATCCCATGTGGCCGAGCAGGTGAAGCCTCAGCCGTACCGGAAGGAACCGGTCCCAAGGACCGTGCCGTCGGCCGCGGCGATCGAGTAGGTCGGCTCCTTCGGGCGCTCCCCGTTCTTCTCGAGCGCGATCTTGGTCTTGTCGCCCTCGATGTGCGCCAGATCGGTGACGCGTTCGCGCGCCGCGCCCTCGATGTCGAGGACGAGCACGAGCTGCTTCCGCGCATCGGGGCTGTTCTTCGCCCGCTCGGCGTACTGCTCATAGAGCGCGTCGGGCACCGTCGCCTTGACGACGAAGGGCTCGCCGAACGCGGCCTTCGCGTCGTTGCCGGCGATCTCGACGCGCGGCGTCGCCGCCGTCGCCTGGGCCTCGATCCGCCAGAGGTCGCCCTCGGCGTCCTTCTTGAGCGCGCGGTACGCGACGGGCAGGTACTTTCCCGCCGGGATCGCCGCCTGCGCCCCGCTCTTGACCAGCATGATCGTGGGCCCGCCGCCGTCCGCGACGAGCGTCATGCGCTCCATGTCGAGCGGGAACGCCGCCGTCACGACGGCCGCCTTGGAGGGCTCGATGCGGAGGATCTTCCCGGCCGCATCGAAGCGCACGTCGTACAGCGTCGACTTGAAGACGAGGAGCGACCCGAAGAAGGTCCGCTCGCGGTAGTCGATCTCGTCTCCGGCGCTCAGGAACAACCAGTCGCCCCGCGGCGCCGTTTCGCCGCGCACCTCCGTCATGGCGACCTTGGGCTCGATGACGCCGTTGACGTCGGTGTCGGCCAGGATGAGCTTGAGCTTCGCGCCCTGAAGCTCGCACTCGCCGCGATAGCAGCAGTTGAGCATCAGGTAGAAGTAGAATCGCTCGCTCTCGATCTCCTTCGCGGTCAGGCCCTTCTCGGGCATCTCGCCGGCAAAATAGGAAATCGCGCTCACGCTGAAGGGCGTCGTGTACGCGCCGCAGTCGACCGTGAGATCGACCGCCGGGAAACGCGCGAGGCGCGGCCGCTGCCGTGCGTTCTCATCCTCGGGCGGCGCAGCCGTCTCGCTCACGAGGTCGTTGCGCAGATCGCCGTCGCCGTTGGCATCGACGTAGAGGCGGGTGTAGAAGGAGTCCTTCGCATCGCGCTTGTCGAGAACGAGAAGGCGCTTCCCCGACCCGATCGCGGCCAGCGCGTACACGGGGACCGCGCTTGTGAGCTCCGGGAGCTTCCAGTCGCCCGGCGGCGCCTTCGCGCTCTTCTCGAGCAGCACGTACCCGTGCGGCTGGAAACCGGAGCCGTCGCCCTCGCCGTAGCGCTCGTACGTGAGCGGCACTTCCACGGCAAGAAGCCCGAGCGCACAGGCCAGGGTTCCGGCGATCACGACACCGCGCATTCTCATCGGGACACCTCCGTTGCGGCACATGGCGCATGCATCATTGTACCGCGGGCCGGGGCGCGCGGTAACTGTGTCGTTCTCTGTGCCCTCCGTGTCTCCTTGTGGTCTTCGCTCTCGGACTTGACGCCTGTCCGTCTGCGCGAACGCGGTGAGCAAAGCGTGAACGGCTATCCTCCTCCTCCGTGCGTTTCTTTCAATTCCCTTGCACGATGTTCCCGTCACCCGCGTCGTGCAGCGTAGCGGACGATGGACAGGGCGTGATTGCTTCGCATCCGTGTATGCCGGCCACGGCACGGACGCGCAGGACCCCGGCGAGCAATGATAATGAACGCACATTCATGCTCCCATGCTGCCCGAGTCGTCTTGGTGGTGTTCGTGGGGGCCGCTCCCGGTCTCGGCGCGGCATTCAAGCGCGGAGACGCGAACGGAGACCACACGGTCAACGTCTCCGATGCCGT
>JBFZCA010000240.1:0-7946 GCA_041308205.1 Planctomycetota bacterium
GGATGTCCTCGAGTTTCTCGTGGTCGGCGCCGCCGCGGTCCAGCTCGGCAGCATCCTGATGCGCGATCCCCTCGCGCCGCGCCGCATGGACGCGGCGCTCCGCGCGCTGCTCGACGCCGAACGAATCCCCGGCATCGCCTCGCTCGTCGGCGCGTTCAAGGCATGACCCCATCTGGTGCGCGGGCGCCGACTTGCTACAATAGCCCCGAATCGGAATGTCCCTGTAGCCTCACGGAGGCCCAATGGCGGTGCTCGGCACGATCGTAAAATCGCTCATGGGAATCTTCGGCTCGCGCAACGAGCGCGCCGTGCGCGCGCTCCTGCCGATCGTCCAGAAGATCAACGCACTCGAACCATCCTTCCAGGCGCTCGGCGCCGAGGAGCTCCGCGCCAAGACCGGCGAGTTCCGCGCGCGCATCGCCGCCGGGGAATCCCTGGACTTCATCCTCCCCGAGGCGTTCGCGGCGGCCAGGGAGGCATCGCGCCGGAATCTCAAGGCCGGCGGCGTCGTGCCCATGCGCCACTTCGATGTCCAGCTCATCGGGGGCATCGTGCTCCACCAGGGCAAGGTCGCGGAGATGGTCACCGGCGAGGGCAAGACGCTCGTCGCCACGCTGCCCGCCTACCTCAACGCGCTCTCCGGCCTGGGCGTCCACGTCGTCACCGTGAACGACTACCTCGCGCGGCGCGACGCGAACTGGATGCGGCCCGTGTACGAGGCCCTCGGCCTGACCGTGGGCGCCATCCAGAGCGCCATGAACAACGAGGAGCGCAAGAAGGAGTACGGCTGCGACATCACCAACGGCACGAACAACGAGTTCGGCTTCGACTACCTGCGCGACAACATGAAGGGCTTCACGCAGCACCAGGTCCAGCGGAAGCTCAACTACGCCATCGTCGACGAGGTCGACTCGATCCTCATCGACGAGGCGCGCACGCCGCTCATCATCTCCGGGCCGGCGGAGGACTCGACCGACAAGTACTACATCGCCACCCGCGTGGCCCAGCGCCTCCAGCGCGGCCGCGACTACGACGTCAAGGAGAAAGAGCACCAGGTCATGCTGACCGAGGAGGGCATCGAGCGCGCCGAGAAGCTCGTCGGCGTCGACAGCTTCTTCACGGGCCAGCACATGGAGTGGCCGCACCACATCGAGCAGGCCCTGCGCGCCAAGGAGCTCTACAAGCGCGATGTGGAATACGTCGTCAAGGAGAACCAGATCGTCATCGTCGACGAGTTCACGGGCCGCCTCATGGACGGCCGCGTCTGGAGCGAGGGCCTCCACCAGGCCGTCGAGGCCAAGGAAGGCCTGAAGATCAAGGAGGAGAACCAGACGCTGGCGACGATCACGCTGCAGAACTACTTCCGCCTCTACAAGAAGATCGCGGGCATGACCGGCACGGCCATGACCGAGGCGTCGGAGTTCTACTCGATCTACAACCTCGACGTCATCGCCATACCGACCAACAAGCCGCTCATCCGCGACGACCACACCGATGTGATCTACCGCACGCCGGCCGAGAAGTGGCGCCAGATCGTCAACGAGATCGTCGAGTACCACAAGGTCGGCCGGCCGAGCCTGGTCGGCACGATCTCGATCGAGAACTCCGAGAAGCTGAGCGAGATGCTCAGGCGCCGCGGCGTCAAGCACGAGGTCCTCAACGCGAAGCACCACGAGCGCGAGGCCGAGATCGTGGCCAAGGCCGGGCAGCTCGGCAACGTGACGATCGCGACCAACATGGCGGGCCGCGGCACGGACATCGTGCTCGGGACCTTCACGCGCGAGCGGCTCCTGGAGTACTGGCAGGAATCGGGCATCGCGCCCGCCTCGCTCCGCGTCGAGCTGTCGGAGGACCGCATCGCGGAGGAGCTCACGCGCCACTGGGCGGGCTACTACCTGCCCGAAGAAACCCGCGCGAAGTGCGGCGACGACATCCCGGGCCTCCAGGATGCGCTCCGCGCGCACTGGAAGACGATCGGCATGTACCCGCTGTCCTTCCGCCTGGTGGACGCCGTCAAGGACCTCGGGGGCCTGCACGTCCTCGGCACCGAGCGCCACGAGGCGCGGCGCATCGACAACCAGTTGCGCGGTCGCTGCGGCCGGCAGGGCGACCCCGGCTCCTCGCGCTTCTACCTGTCGCTGCACGACGACCTCATGCGCCGCTTCGCGCCCGAGCGCGTCGAGCGCATCCTGGAACGCCTGGGCATGACCGAGGGCCAGGAGATCGCCAGCCCCATGGTGAGCCGCGCGATCCGCCGCGCGCAGAAGAAGGTCGAGGCCTGGAACTTCGACATCCGCAAGAGCCTGCTCGAATACGACCAGGTGATGAACGAGCAGCGCAAGATCGTCTACGAGCAGCGCCAGAGGGTGCTCGAGGGCGAGAACCTGCGCGACACCATCTACAAGATGTTCCGCGACCACATCGCCGCGGCGGCCCGCGAGGCCCTCGATCCGCGCGCGGGCGGCGAGGACGACCCGAGCGCCTTCCTGGGCTACATCCAGACGCGCTACGACATCGCGGTCGACCCCGCGGCCATCGCGGGCCTCGACCGCGCGCAGGTCGTCGCGCACATCGCCGACATCTTCCGGGCCCGTTACGAGGCCAAGATCGCCGAGGACGGGGAGGACATCCGCCGCGCCGTCGAGCGCTTCGTGCTGCTCGACCGCATCGATGAGCGCTGGAAGGATCACCTCCACGCCATGGACCAGCTCAAGGCCGGCATCGGCATGCGCGCGTACGCCCAGATCGATCCCAAGGTGGCCTTCAAGCGCGAGGGCTACCAGATGTTCGACCAGATGATCGCGGCGCTGCGGGAAGACGTGACCTCGCTCATCCTGAGGGTGCGTGTCAAGCGCGAGGACGAGGAGCGCATCGGCAAGGCCTGGAACGTGACGAGCGCCGTCCACGACGATTTCGGCGCGCAGGCGCGCGAGAAGCAGAAGGAGCAGGCCGTCGCCGGCCAGGGACCCGCGCGCGTCGAGCCGATCAGGAACACGGGGCCCGCCATCGGCCGCAACGACCCCTGCCCGTGCGGCAGCGGCAAGAAGTACAAGAAGTGCCACGGCAAGGACCAGGCTTCCTGAGCGCGGTCGGCCGCGCGGCGGCGCGCGCCGCCGTCGACTGCGCGTTCGTGGGCGGGGCCTGCGCGCTGTCGCCGTATCTTCTGTGGCGCTTCGCCACGACGGAGCGCTGGCGCGCGGGCCTGGCCTCGCGCCTCGGACTGTCGCTTCCGCCGGCGGCGGCGGCGGGCGGCCTGTGGATCCACACGGTGTCCGCGGGCGAGCTGCTCGCCGCGGAGCCGCTCATCGCGCGCATCGCGTCCGAGACGCCCGAGCTGCCGATCGCGCTCTCCGTGACGACTCTGGCCGCGCACACCATCGCCGCCGAGCGCCTCCCGGCAATTCCGCGCTTCTTCTGGCCGCTCGATTTCTCGCCGATCGTCGGCCGCGTGCTGGCGCGCGTCCGGCCGCGCCTCATCGTCCTCGTGGAGCTCGAGCTCTGGCCCAATTTCCTCCTGGCCGCGGCGCGGCGCGGCATTCCGAGCGTCGTCATCAACGGGCGCATCACGGCCCGTTCGGCGCGGCGCTTCGGCCGCGTGCGGCCGCTGGCGCGCCGCCTTTTCGGGCTCGTCGACCGCTACGGCGTCCAGAACGAGGAGTATGCCGCACGCCTGGAGGATCTGGGCGTGCCGCGGGAGAGAATCGCGGTTCTCGGCAACCTCAAGTTCGACGCGCCGCGCAGGGAGGACACGCCCATCGCGCCCGTGCGGGAGCGGCTGTCGCTGCCCGCCGGCCGGCTCGTCATCGTCGCGGGCTGCACCCATCCGGGCGAGGAGGATCTGCTGCTCCGCGCGCTGCCGGCGCTGCGCGGCGGGGGCCTGGTGCTCGCGCCGCGCCACCTGGAGCGCGTGCCCGAGGTGGTCGCGCTCGTCCGCAAGTCCGGCCGCACGCCGTGCACGCTCAGCGCGGCGGACACCGGCGATGTCCTCGTCGTCGACCAGTTCGGCAAGCTCGATTCGCTGTACCGGGCGGCCGACCTCGTGGTCATGGGCGGGACGTTCGTCCCGCACGGCGGCCACAACATGCTGGAGCCCGCCAGGTGGGGCGCGCCGATCGTCTTCGGTCCCAGCATTGACAATTTCCGGGATATTGCGATAGGCTTGCTCGACCGCGGGGCCGCTGTCATGGTCCGGACGCCGGACGAGGCGCCCGCGACGCTCGCCGCGTTGTGCGACTCGCCCGAGCGCCGCGCCGCCCTGGGAGCCGGGGCGTACGCCATGTGGAGCCTGGGGCGGGGTGCGATCGACAGGTACCGGCAACTGATAGACGACATGCGACGAAAGGAGAACTCGTTCAATGGGTAGACGCAAGCTCGTGACCTCGGAATCGGTGACCATGGGCCACCCGGACAAGATGGCGGACCAGGTCTCGGACGCCGTCCTGGACGCGATCATCGCTCAGGACACGAAGGCGCACGTGGCGTGCGAGTGTCTCGTGACGACCGGCCTGGCCATCGTCGCGGGCGAGATCACGACCGAATGCTACGTCGACATTCCGGCGATCGTGCGCGCCACGGTGCGCGAGATCGGCTACGTGGATCCCGCCATGGGTTTCGACGCCGACAGTTGCGCCGTGATGACGACGATCGACCGCCAGTCTCCGGACATCGCCATGGGCGTCAACGGCACCGGGCTGCACAAGGAGCAGGGCGCGGGCGACCAGGGCATAATGTACGGCTACGCCTGCGATGAGACGCCCGAGCTCATGCCGACGCCGATTCTCCTGGCGCACAAGCTCTGCGAGGAGCTCGCCCGCGCGCGCAGCACGCGCGAGATCCCGTATCTGCGGCCCGACGGCAAGAGCCAGGTCACCGTGGAGTACGACGGCGACCACGTCGCCCGCGTCCACACGGTCGTCATCTCGACGCAGCACTCCCCCGATGTCGACTACGAGACGATCCGCCGCGACATGGTCGAGCGCGTCGCCAAGCGGATCATCCCGGCCAAGCTCCTGGACGCGGACACGATCTACCACATCAACCCCACGGGGCGCTTCGTGACGGGCGGCCCCGCCAGCGACTGCGGTCTCACCGGGCGGAAGATCATCGTCGACACGTACGGCGGCGTCGTCAAGCACGGCGGCGGCGCCTTTTCCGGCAAGGATCCGACGAAGGTCGACCGCAGCGCCGCGTACATGGCGCGGTACATCGCCAAGAACATCGTCGCGGCGCGCATCGCGCGGCGCTGCGAGGTGCAGCTCGCGTATGCGATCGGTATCGCCAAGCCGCTCGCGGTCACCCTGGAAGCCTACGGGACATCGGTCGTGCCCGAGCAGGACATCGAGAAGGCCGTCTGGGAGGTCTTCGACATGACCCCGCGGGGCATCATCGCCTCGCTCAATCTGCTCAGGCCCATCTACCGCGAAACGGCGCGCCACGGCCATTTCGGGCGCAACAACCCGGCGTTCACGTGGGAAGCCACCGACAGGGCCGAGGATCTCAGGAAGCGCCTGGGCGTGCGGGGGTGACGCGCGGCCGCCGCCGGCCATCGACGCTCCGTTCGGCGGCGGTCCCGCGCGCTGTTCGCGTGAGCCCTTAATTATGGGTCATTTCGGTGCCGAGTTTCTAAGCATTTATACGGTAAAGACTTAAAAAAACGGAAACGCCTCTTTTTATATTGATCGCGAAGGCTCGCGTGCTATAATGATCGTTGTCGTCTGGAAAAGATAATCGTCGAAGCAAAGCGGAATTCAAGGGTTAGCCTCCAAAAGCCGGGGTCTACCAACCATCATATACCCTTCGAAATTTCCCCAATCAACACACACATAACCCCGGCTTTCTTGTTTTGAAAAGAAGCGGCGGAGCCGGGCTCCGCCGCTTTTGCTTGGGGCTGCAACGCGCCATCGACCGCGGCCGAGCGCGGGTCCCGCCGCCGGTCGATGCGCCCGAATCTTGCCAACGCCGCTCGATGTGGCACAATCTCCTCTAACCGCCGGGATTTCACGAGATGGAGGTGTGCCATGCAGATGCGAAGCAGCGCTTTCCCCCTCGCCGTGCTCGCCGTGCTCGCGGGCGGCGCCGCCTGGTCGCTCGGCGCGGTCGAGGATGCCGAATCGGCGACCCACGGCTTCGATGCGGCCCGCCACAAGGTCGTATCGACGTACGAGTTCCAGGGCGGCGCGATCGTCCAGATCGAGCTCGGCGTGCTCTCGCACTACTCCTACATGCTGACGAGCGGCGGCGAGACGCTCGTCGTCGATCCCGACCGCGATGTCGCCTTCTACCTGGAGGCGGCGCGAAAGGACAAGCTCGCGATCAAGGGCGTCTTGCTGACGCACTCGCATGCGGATTTCGTCGCCGGCCATGTGGAGCTTGCCGCCCGCGCCGGGTGCCCGATCCACCAGAACGCCGCGAGCGGCGCCGGTTATCCGATCGAGGCGCTGAAGGAGGGCTCGAGGCTCACGGTCGGGACCGCGGTCATCGCGATGCTCGAGACGCCGGGCCACACGCCCGACGGCATGTGCGGCGCGGTGTACGCCACGGCAAGCGACACGACGCCCTACGCGCTCCTGACCGGCGACACGCTGTTCGTGGGCAGCGTCGGGCGGCCCGATCTCCTGGAGGGCGACGTCTCGGCGGCCTGGCTCGCGTCCAAGTGCTTCGACACCTGGCACACGAAGCTCGCGTCGATCGGCGATGCCGTCCTCGTGCTTCCGGCGCACGGCGCGGGATCGCTGTGCGGCGCGCACTTGAGCGACGAGCCGTCCTCGACGATAGGCAAGGAAAAGGCCTCGAACCCCTACCTCAAGCTCGAGAGCAGGAGCGACTTCATCGCGGCCGTGCTCGCGGATCTCACCGAGCCGCCCCGGTACTTCGCACACAACGCGCGCATGAATCGCGAGGGGCCGGGGCCCGTCGACTGGGACGCGGCGCCCGCGGTGATCGCTCCCGGGGAGCTGCACGCCGGCCGCGCGAAGACCCACGTGGTCGACATTCGCGGCGCGGATGCCTACGCCGCGGGCCACGTGTTCGCGAGCGTGAACATAGGCGTGCGCGGGCGGTTCGAGACCTGGACCGGTATCATGGTCCCGTGGGGCGCAGCGCTCGTCCTCGCCGGCGAGCCGGAGGAGCTCCGGGAGGCGGTCTTCAGGCTCCACCGCGTGGGCTACAAGGCCGCAACCCTGACGCTCGAGGCCTGGAAGGCGGCCGGCCTGCCCGTCGCCGCCAGCACGCAGGTCGCGCCGGCCGATCTGTACGCGCAGATGCAGCGCAACGAGGCGCCGGTGATCGTCGACGTCAGGCTGCCGAGCGAGTGGATGGGCCTCAGGATCGGCCAGGTCGTGAACCTGCCGCTCAACCGCCTGGCAGAGCTTGCCGCCAAGCTCGACCCGGCGCAGCCCGCCGTCACGGTCTGCAACTCCGCGTACCGCTCGAGCATGGCCGTGGGTGTGCTCGAGGGCAAGGGCTTCACGCGCGTGGGCAGTCTGGCAGGCGGCAGCGAGGCCTGGATCGGCGCCGGGTACCCGGTCTTCGGCGCGAGCGCGGCGCCGAGCGCCGCCCAGGCGCCCGCGCGCGCAATTCGCCTTGCCGACCGCATCTCCGCGGCGGATCTGAAGCGCACGCTCGCGGATCTGCCCGGAACGTTCGATCTCGTTGACATCCGTCCGCCCGACGCGTTCGCCGATTACAGCCTGCCCCAGGCCAGAAACGTCGATATCGGCGACCTCCTGAGCAATCCGGCGTTCCTCGCCGGGACCATGCCGCTCATGATCGTGGATCGCGACGGTTCGCTCGCGATGCAGGTCGCGGGGATCCTCTCGCAGAAAACGACGCGCCCGATCAAGGCGCTCCACGGCGGCATGGAGGCCTTCTGGGGAGAAACCGAGCTCGGGCGCGCGGTCAAGGCCGTGCCGATGCCCTCGACGCCCGGGGTGCGGGCGGCGAGCCCG
>JBFZCA010000241.1:0-4981 GCA_041308205.1 Planctomycetota bacterium
GCGCAGGCGGCGGGCCCGCCGCGCACCGAGGCGACGCTCATCGAAACCGGATGGCTGGCCGACGGTCTTGCGCGCGGCACGGTCAGGATCATCGACGCGCGCGCGCAGCCCGCGTACAACACGGCGCACATCCCCGGCTCGGTATGCCTCAGTCCCGAGAGCGTGCGCGGCGTCGCGGGCGGCGTCTCCTCGATGCTCATGCCCGTCGATGTGCTCGCGCGGAGGGCGGGCCTCATGGGCATCCGGCCCGAGGACGCCGTCGTGATCGTGCCGAGCGAGAAGATGCACGACGCGACCCTGATCGGCATCGCGCTCGACCGCCTGGGCCATGCGCGCTGGGGCATCCTCGCGGGCGGCATCGAGAAGTGGGCCGCCGAGAACCGGCCCCTGACGGCCGCGCTGCCCGTCCTGCCCGAGACGCGCTATCCGGCGGACGAGACCGCCGACACCTTCACCGCCGACTACCGGCAGGTGCTCGAGATCGTGAACGCGAAGAGCGCGCTCATCCTCGACGTGCGGCCGAAGGCGTTCTTCACCGGCGAGAAGTCGGACGAGGCTCGGGCGGGGCGCATACCGGGCGCCGTCAACCGGCCGATCGACGAGGACATCGTCATGACCGGCGAAACGCCGCTCTTCAAGCCCGTCGAGGAGCTCGCCAGGGCCTATGCCTGGCTCGTTCCGTCCAAGGATGCCGCCGTGGTCGTCCACTGCCGGACCGGCCACCAGGCGAGCCAGACGGTGTTCGTGCTGCGCCACCTTCTCGGCTACACGAACGTCCTGTGGTACGACGGGGGCTGGTCGGAATGGGCCGCACGGCCGGAGCTGCCGGTCGAGAAGGGGGCGTAGGCGGGGCGGCGCAACTTCAGCGCGCCGGCGCCGCGACGATCTCGATCTCGGAGAGGAAGGTCCAGCCGGCGTTGCGAAGCGCAAGTCTGAGATAGCGCCCCTCCGCCCCGAGCGGCGCGCGGTTGGCGAGCACGTACTCGCCGTTCTCTCCCTCGAACCCGAGCTCGGTGATGCGCGGCGCGCTCCACGCGCTCTTGTCGGCCGAGAACGAAACCTCCATTGCCGCGGGATACCGTATGTTCATCCACTCCAGGTGCAGGAGCTCGCACGCGACGAAGTCGACGGTCCGCGGAGATCCCAGATCGACCTCGATGACAAGATCGCCGCACACCCCCGTCCACTCGGCATCCAGATAGGACTTCGGATCGCCGCTCGCCCGGTTGAAGGGCTCGTTGCCGCGATCGGCGTACCGCGGATCGGGCGCGGTCATCCATTCGTACGACGCGGGCGCGACGAACCGCCCCTCGCCCCCGCACCACGCGGTGTACGCGGCGAGCAGCCGGTCCGCGCCGGCGAACGCGTCGGCGGCCGCGGCGCTCATGTGCCGCTGGTTGATCCACGTCGTCCTGCGGCCGACGTTGTCGCCGGCCAGCGCCATCTGGCGCCCGAGCCTCGACATGCACGTCGGCTGGTACCCGCCGCCCGTGTACCCGCGAAGCGACGTCGTGAAGAGCTCGATGTCCGCCCACGCGCGATCCCTGCCGACCGCCGCGGCGATGGCGCGGAAGTAGTCGCCCGACGTGGGCGCCGTCCCGCGTCCCGGCCAGCCGATGTTGATGTCGCCCGCGCCGACGCTGTCCTGCCAGTTGAGGATGCTCACTCCCGTGGCGGCCAGGAAATCGCGCGACCTGCGGCCGATCTCCTCGGGGGTCTTCGTCCCGGCGCCCTTGAGGTACGGCGACACGACGACGGGCTTGCCCGAGTGCGCGCGGATCGCGCGCATCGCGCGGGCATAGTAGGCGAAGTACACCGAGGGATCCCTGGCCGCGGCGAGCTCAGGCTCGTCGGTGACGTACCAGCCTGCGAAGGCCGGGTTGCTCCCGTAGCGGCCCGCGAGCTCGGCCGCGGTCGCATCGATGTCCGCGATGATCGCGCTCGCACGCGGCTCCAGGTAGAAGCCGAAGCCGCCGTACGTGAGGCCCACGTACACGGCAATGCCCCGCGCCTGCGCCGCGTCGAGAACCGTGCCGATGATGCCCGGGCATCCCCGGCTCCACACGAACGAGTCCGGCAGGTCGGCAGAAGGCTCGCGCGCGTACTGCGTCAGGACGAGGCGTATGTTCAGCCCCGCCAGCTCGTCGAGAAACGGAGCCGCGTTGTCCTCGGGAAGCCCCGGCAGCCACACGTACGCGCCGTCGAGCGGCAGAGTTCCCGGCGGACACGCGGCGGGCGGCGGGCACGGATCGCAGGACGGAGCCGCAAGCTCGGCGACGGCGCACGCCTTCGCGTTGCCGAACAGGTACGAGAGAAGGCAGACCGCATCGGCGATGTCGATCATGGCGTCGCCGTTCACATCGCCGCTGCAGCAGGGCGGCGCCGCGCATCCGCTCGGGTTGCACTCGCCCCGGCACGCGGGCAGCGATGTCCGCGCCCCCCACACGCCCATGACGATCGCGCCCGCCGCGAAACCGGCGCCGATGCGGAGAATCGATGCCCTGAAAGTCATGCCCGCCTCCTCTCGATGCATCGATTCTCGGCGATCCGGGGCGCGGCGGCAAGACTCGCTCCCGCGCGCGGGCGGCGCGCGGACGATCACGCCGCCCGCGGGAGGCGCACGGCGCCGGCTACCGCTCGGCGTCCGCGCGGATCATGCGGAGGCCGCAGACCGCCGCGATCTCGTCGCCGCCGACGGCCTGGAAGCGCACGGTCACCTTCGTCTTGCCGCGGACCGCGTCCGGGGAGAGCTTGTACTCGACATCGAAGAGGCGCGGATCCTGCTCCGGCGTCCGCCGCTCCACCGCCTGGGTTCCGACGCGCGCGCCGTCGACCAGGATGTCGAACGTCCGCCGCTGCCGTTCGTCGCTGCCGTACGTGACGATCAACGCCATCGGATGGGCATCGTCGACGGGCAGGTCGAAGGAGAACCACTTGGCGCCGCGCCGTGCGGCGCGCTCCATGACGCGCACGACGGCCGAGTCCTCGCCCTGAAAGTTGAAGTCGGTCTCGGGCTGCATCTCGCCGGGCTGGACGAACGCTACCGTCGCCGCCTCCAGCTTGCGCTGCTTCTCCTGCGCGGCGCCGTAGCCCGCCGCCTCCCGCGCCCATTCCTCGGGCGTGAAGAGATCCCAGTACGCGCCGTACGCGCGCCGGTGCAGCTTGTAGAACGGCACGAACTCGACATCCCTTCCCTTGCCGGCGCCGTCGGTGCGGAAGACGCCGGGCTTGCCGGGAACCGGTTTCAGCCACTTCTCGACGGGCTCGCCGGCCGCGAGGAACACGGGTACGGCCTCGCCCGCGGCGGCGCGCTCCTTCGCCTCCTCCCGCCGTCCCCGCCTCCGCGCCGTCTCCTCGCCCCCGAGGTCGCCCGCCAGGACGAGCGGCCCCCACATGACGGCGACGCGGCGCGGGTTGTCGGGCAGGGGCTCGAGGCGCAACGCCTTCGGCAGCGCCAGCGCAACCCTGTCGCCGTTCTTCCACGTGCGCGCGAGCTTGACGTAGGACCCGGCGGCGGTCGGGTCGGCAACCGGCTCGCCGTTGACCTCGATGCGGAAGCCTTCGCCCGCCCAGTATGGACGGCGCAGGGCCAGGGTGAGCTGCCGCGGCGTGGCGAGGCTGAGCGTCAATGCCGCCGATTCCCCCTCCGGGAAATCGGTCTCCATGGTCAGGCCCGCGCCGGCTGCGCTCCACGCCGCGGTCGAGGGCGCGTACACGTTCACCCACAGCGTGTCGCCGGATTCGTAGTAAAGCCCGTGGGCGTGGAGCGCATGGCTCTCCATCCCCGACCCCGTGCAGCACGTGAAGCCGCCGTCGAGCATGTTGCGCTCGTACTCGCGCGTCACGCCCCGGCCGACCGGCACCATGTAGCAGGTCCAGCCGGCCTCGGGATCGATGGAACCCAGAATGTGGTTGAAGAGCGCCCGCTCGTGGAAGTCGGCGAGGCGGATGTCGGGCCCGAGCGCGAAGAGCGTGCGCGCCATCCTGAGCATGTTGTAGACGTTGCACGTCTCGGCGGTGCGTCCGTCCACCATGTCGTTCAGCATGTCGGGCCGGCCGAAATACTCGTTCCTGCCGTGGCCTCCCGTGGCGAAGCTGTGGTGGTGCGCCACCCGGTCCCAGAAGAACTTCGCGGCCGCGCCGGCCTTCTCGTTGCCCTCGTAGATGAAGCGCGCGAGCTCGCCGATGAGCTTGGGCACGAGCGTGTTGCCGTGCTTCCCGCCGAGGATGTCCTCTCCCCGCGCGAGCGGCTCGATGATGGCCCGGTGCTCGAAGCGCCCGGCGAGCGCCAGCCAGCGCGCGTCGCCCGTGTCGTGCGCGAGGTCGGCGGCCACTTCGTTCATGCCCCCGAATTCGGTGTTGAGCATCTCCTGGAGCTTGGCGTCATCGAGCCCCGAGAGGATCTTCTCGGCCCATGCCGCGAACTTGACCTCGACCTCGAGCGCCGTCCTGTTGCCCGTGAAGCGATAGGCATCGCGCAGGCCCGCGTAGAGCTTGTGCTGGACGTACCACGGGGACCACAGGCCGTTCAGATCGAAGCCGCCCGAGCGGATGGCGCCCCGCGCCACCTCGCCGTAGAGCGTCTTGCCATCGACGCCCTTGCTGTCGGTCTGCGCTCCTATGTACCCGTCGCCGTGCGCGTCCTGGACCTCCTTGAGCTCCCCGACGATGTAGTCGGCGCGGTCCTTGAAGCGCGCATCGCCCGTCGCCGCGTACATCAGGCTCACGGCCGAGAGATAGTGCCCGGCGATGTGGCCCGTGAGCTGCTTGCCCTCGCCGCCGTCCCACCCGCCGTACCCGCGGGCCCTGGGCTCGAGCCCGGCGCGCCGGCGCAGGTGGGCCAGCATGCGGTCGGGTTCGAGCGCGAGCAGGTACTTCGCGTCCAGATCCTGCGCGTTCTTGAGCGGCCCGCCGGTGAGGCGCACCGCCGCGAGCGGCAGCGGCCGCGCGGCGAACGCGCCGAGCGCGGCGAGCGCGATGC
>JBFZCA010000242.1:0-3233 GCA_041308205.1 Planctomycetota bacterium
AGGCGTTCTGGTGCACGCGCGCTTCGGCGAGGATCGCATCGTCGCGCAGCTCGCGCACCAGCGCGAGCATGCGCTCGTCGTTCTCCCGGACGAACCGCAGCGCCTGCGCGGGGTCGCCGGCGGCGGGAGCGAAACCGTACGATGCGCCGTAGTGCGTCAGGTCGCTGGATGCAACGACGACGGCGCGCCGTCCCTTGAGAATCGCGCCGAGCGCGGCCCCGAATGCAGGGGCGCCGGGAAAGGGCGGGCAGGCGATGGGAACGACGCGGGCCTCCGGGAAGAAGTGCCGGACGAAGGGGAGCGACACCTCGATGGAATGCTCGCCCTCGTGCGCGTCGGGGTCCTCTTCGATGCCGATGCCGGCCAGGCGGAGCTCCGCGAGGAGCGCCGCGTCGACCTGCACCGGCCCACGCGGCGTGTCCCATGCCTCGGCGGCATCGACCGCGGGCGCGTCGAGCGGACGGCGATGCACCGCACCGAGGAACACGAACACCGCCGGCGCGGCCGGTGCGAGCGCGAAGAACACTCTCGCGGCGGTGCGGCCCGAGAAGAACCAGCCGGCGTGCGGCACGAGCGCGGCGCATGCGCCGGGAAGCGGCGGCGTCGCGAAGCCGCGCACGTAGTCTTCTATCGTCGCGGCCGAAGCTTCGGGATAGAAGCTCCGCGCGCAGGTTCTTCGAGTCGTCATGGCGTGCGCTCCGGCGCCGTTCGGATGCGCTCCGGACCGGCATGTACCAGGATACATCGCGCTGCCCGCAGATGGGAGGCTGCGCACTGATGGTCGAAATCAGCCACGAGGACGCGAAGGCACGCAGGGGTCGGGGAAGATCGCGAGCCTGCCTGATGGCCCGAGATGGCGGCGGAGCTCTTGGCGCCTTCGTGTCCTTGTGGCATTCGTCCGGTTCAGGACCCTTGGGCTGCGAGCGGGGGGAGGCCGCCGGACGCGGGACTTCAGCCGGACCTGCGGCGCGCGAAGTACTGCCTGAGGTTGGAGCGGTGGCGGTAGAGCACCAGCCCGGAGAGGAGCACGCACAGGCCGCCCATGAGCGCGGTCTCGTCGGGCGGGCGGCCGCGGCAGAGAAAGAATGCGGGAGGGAGCGCCGCGGCGGCGGCCGACGATGCGACGCCCACGGTGCGCGTGAGCGCGAACACCGCGAACCACACGGCCGCAACGACCGCGATTTCAAGGGGCAGCAGCGCGGTCAGCGCGCCGGCCGTCGCCGCCACGCCCTTGCCGCCGCGGAACCCGAGAAAGGGGCTGCAGATGTGGCCCGCGACGGGCGCCAGCACGAGCATCACGGTCACCGCGAGCACCCAGGCCCGCGCCATGCGTGCGTCGGCCAGGGCAGGCGCTGCGAGCGTGAGCGGCGCGAAACCCTTGGCGAAGTCGAGCGCGAACGCGATGGGGAAGTAGCGCCATCCGCAGACGCGGCCGAGGTTCGTGGCGCCGACATTGCCGCTGCCCTGCGTGCGGATGTCCACGCCCTTGAGCGCGAGGCCGAGCAAGAGGCTGAACGGCACGCCGCCGAGAACATAGGCGCCCAGAACGGCGAGAGCTGCGGTGAAGGCGGTCATCGGCCGCGCCCCGCGCCGGGGCTACAAGCCCGAAAGATCCTCATCCTCACCGGCTTTTTTCTTCTTCTTCTTCATCCAGGAGAGCTGCTTGACCGTGAACAGCCAGCGAATCTCCCCCGGGGGGTCTTCGCGCCAGTCGTCGATGTCGATGCGGGCCAGGCCGCCCTTCTTGATGCCGACCCTGCCGCGCGCCCCCGCGGTGATCAGGAGGGCGGCAAGCTGGCCGAGGTAGGGCTGGTGGCCTATGAGGAGGACCTGCTCATGCGCGAGCGTCTTGAGAACCTCGGCCATGTCCTCGGGCAGGGCCGCCGGGGCAAGCTCCTCGACGGCCTCGATCTCGCCGGTGAAGCCCAGTTCCTCGGCGATGATCTTCGCGGTCTGAACAGCGCGCGTGGACGGGCTCGTGAAGATGCGCTCCGGGAGAACTTCCAGGCGCCGGAGCCCGCGACATGCCTTGTGGAGACGCGTTTCGCCCTTCTCCGTCAGGGTACGATCCTCATCCCGCGCAACCTCCTCCGCAGGTTGCGCCTCGCCGTGCCTCATCAGAAAAACTCGCATACGCATGTCTCCTTGCCGCGTCCTCATGCAGCGACGCACGAGCTCCATCAAAGCGTTTTCCGCGCGCTTGTCAACAGACGGGCGGCGATCGCCCCGGCCGCGCGGCGCCGAGGAATCAGGATTCTTCAGCGCCCCCGCGCACATTACGAGAAGGGCATTGACTTGGAGGCGGCAAACGGTTATTCTCCCCCTTGTGACGCCCGAACCCCGGCCGCCGGACGGGGTTGCAGGCGTGCTGAGAATGTCAAGGAGGACTCAGACCCATGCAGCTGACCCCGTTTCTCTCGCGGGTGGCGGTCGCGCTTCTGGCCGCGGTGGTGCTCTGCAGCGGCTGCGCGCAGACGACGCGCGTCAACACGGAACCCGAGGATGCCGACATTTACATCAACGGCGTCCCGCTGGGCAAGTCGCCGAAGAATTACCAGTCGCGCTCGGGATTGCCCAAGGTCTACTACGTGAAAGTCGAGAAGCCGGGATACAAGCCGCTCAAGGATATCACCATCGAGAGCACGTATCGCGCGGATGAATCGCTCGTGCTCCTCCTGTTCGGCATCATCCCGTATTTCTTCAGTGCCAGGCTCGAGAACGATTACACATGGGTGCTCATTCCGGACAACCCGGCGGAAGCGCCTCCTGCGGCCAAGTGAGGACATCGGCGCGTGCGCGTATCCCGCAGCGAGGCCTGGTCTCCGGTAGGCCCGCCGGGCAGCGTAGCGCAAACGTAGAAAGGCCGATATAATAGCCGGTACTTCGTATATGAGTTTCCTGAGTTCTCAGTACGCCCTTCTTCCCCGCGGTGAGGCGACACAGCCCCTACCGATGGCTCAATTGCCACAGAACGATGGTTTTCCGGGGGGGGAAAAACCATCCGTCCAAGTCCCATGAGGTTCTCTTCCCATGTCCGAGTACTCCGATCTTGAGTTGGTGTGCAGCGATTGCAACCAGACCTTCGTCTTCTCCGCGGAGGAGCAGGAGCGTTACGCAAGTCGCAATTTCTCCGAGCCGAAACGCTGCCCGGAGTGCCGCCAGAATCGCCGGACGCAGCACCGTCAGGTGCCGCGTCGTGGCGGCGGCGGCGGCGGCGGCTACGGTGGGGGCGG
>JBFZCA010000243.1:0-3445 GCA_041308205.1 Planctomycetota bacterium
GAATGCGAACGGCATGTCAAGGAGGCGGTGGCCGACGAGCTCGATCCCCTGCTCAAGGCCGGCGATGACGCCTACGAGACGGGCAGGCACGAGGAGGCCGTACGCTCGTACGAGCGCGCCATCGGGAAGCATCCCTACGCCCGCGCGCAGGTTTCGGAGCGGATGGCGAGGGCCTGCACCGAGCTTGCCGCGACGAAGGTCAAGGACGGCGACTTCGACGGCGCCATGCACCTCCTTCGCCGGGGCTATTCGCCGAGCCTGCCGCTCGAGCTGAAAACGCCCATGCGGGAGCGGTTCATCGAATGCTACGCCGAGGAAGCGGCCAAACGAGTGCGCGAGCTTGCCGGGATGTGGGGATGGAAGCGCATCGGCGTGGCGTCGTTTCAGCCCGAGACGAGCGGCGACAGGCCCAGCAGGAACGTGCCGCTCCAGATCGCGCACGTCCTCGCCCGGGAAAAGGACCTGGTGCCGTCGTTTCGCACCGCGGTCGACGACGGCGGGGGGCGGATCGTCGGCGGCGTCGCCGACGAGCGCGACGCCGGCATCGCGCGCACGCTGGCCAAGACCGGCGACGACGTCCTGCTCGTGGGCACGATGGGGCGGGAGATCGCGACGTTCGCCTACGATGGCGCCGAGGGCCGCACCCACCCGATCATGATGGCGGTGAACCTGGGCGTCGCGGACGAGGAGGCCGGCGAGCCCGCCCTTTCGGCCTGGGACGTGTTCGTGCCGCGCGACAGGAAGTTCCGCGTGGACGTATGGACCGATCAGGATTCGTACCGCATCGGCGAGGCCGTGACCCTGTATGTCCGGGCGAACCGCAAGTGCTTCATCGTCATCGCCAGCGTGCACGCGAACGGCAGCGTCCAGGCCTTCAACCCGGTGCTCCAGTCGCGGTCCGATTTCGTCCAGCCCGGCCGCACCTACACCGTGCCGAACGAGGATGGCCTCCCGTTCGCTCTCGAAGTGCTGGGCCCCGCGGGGCGAGAGACGTTCAGGGTCATCGCCAGCGAGAAGCCCCTCGTGCTCGACGACGTGCTGTGCGACCGCCTGCACGAGGCCGAGTTCATCGAGGCGCTCGGCGGCGAGCTGCATCGGCTGGGCTCGATCCCGTGGACGATCGCGGCCCACGCGATCGATGTGGTGAAATAGCCGTCGTCCTCCGCCGCCCCCCGTTGTCATCCGCCTTCTCGCCTTCTATCATGTGAAGATCGCAACTCGAGAGAAAGGAAGGTTCTCATGCAACCCAGAGCTCGCGTCGCGGCCGTCCTCTGCATCCTGTGCGCGTGGTCGTTTCTCCACGGCGATGTCACGTTGCCTGCGGTCATCGGCGACCACATGGTGGTCCAGCGGGACATGCACGTTCCGATCTGGGGCAAGGCCGAGCCCGGCGAGGATGTCACGGTGACGGTCGGAGCCGCCGCCGCAACCGCGAAGGCGGGCGCCGACGGCACGTGGATCGTGCGGCTCGCTCCCATGCCGGCGGGCGGCCCGATCGAGATCGGCGTCAAGGGCAAGAACGAGATCGTGCTTCGCGACGTACTGGTCGGCGACGTGTGGGTGTGCTCCGGGCAGTCCAACATGCAGTGGACGGTGGGCGGGTCGGCGAACGCCGCGGAAGAGATCGCAAAGGCGGTGCACCCGGGCATCCGGCTCTTCTCGGTGCCCCGGGTGGTGGCGGTCGAGCCCCTGGATGACGTGAAGGCTTCGTGGGCGCTCCTGAGCCCGGAGACGGTGCGGGACTTCTCGGCCGTCGGGTACTTCTTCGGACGCGATCTTTACGCGGCCATGGGCGTTCCCGTGGGCCTGATCCACTCCTCGTGGGGCGGGACGCCGGCCGAGTCCTGGACGACGCGCGCGACGCTCGAGGCGTACCCGGAGTACAGGCCGCTGCTCGAGTACTGGAACAAGAGGGTTGCGGAGTACCCCGAGGCGGTGCAGCGCCACGAGAAGGCCGTGGCCGCGTGGGAGGAGGCCGCGGCGAAGGCCAAGGCCGAGAACAAGGAGGCGCCGCCCAAACCCGGGCCGCCCGGCAATCCGCAGGGCGACGCATGGTACCCCGGGGGGCTGTGGAACGGCATGCTCGCGCCGCTGGCGCCCTTCGCGATCCAGGGCGCCATCTGGTACCAGGGCGAGTCGAACGCGGACCGCGCGTACCAGTACCGGCTGCTCTTCCCGGCGATGATCCGCGACTGGCGCCAGATGTGGGGCCAGGGCGACTTCTCGTTCTTCTTCGTCCAGCTCGCGAACTTCAGGGCGGTGAACGACAAGCCGGTCGAGAGCGACTGGGCCGAATTGCGCGAGGCGCAGCTCATGACGCTCGCCCTCCCCAAGACGGGCATGGCGGTCGCGATCGACATCGGCGAGGCCGGCGACATTCACCCGCGCAACAAGCAGGACGTGGGGCGGCGCCTTGCACTGGCGGCCCAGGCCGTCGCGCACGGCAAGGACATCGTGTACTCGGGGCCCCTCTACCAGCACATGAAGGTCGAGGGCGGCGCGATCAGGCTGTTCTTCACGCACACGGGAAGCGGCCTTCTGTGCAAGGGCGACGCGCTCAAGGGCTTTGCGATCGCGGGCGCGGATCGGAGCTTCCAGTGGGCCGACGCCCGCATCGACGGCGCCACGGTCGTCGTGTCGGCGCAGGGCATCGCCAATCCCGTCGCCGTGCGGTACGCGTGGTCCATCAACCCCGTGTGCAACCTGTTCAACAAGGAAGGCCTGCCTGCCTCGCCGTTCAGGACGGACAACTGGCCGGGCGTGACTGCGGGCAAGCAGTCGCGCTGATCGAACGCATCAGGCGGGGTTGTCGCTCGACTCCGAGGCTTTCGCGGCCTCTTCCCTGAGCGTCCTGAGCTTCAGGCCCAGGCGCGCGGCGAAGAACAGGCCCGCGAGCGTCACCGGGACGATGCCGAGAAACAGCGCGTAGAACGAGCCTGCCAGGGCGATCTCCCGGTCGACGCCGAAGGGCTGGAGCGCGATCACGAAGCAGAACTGCGTCGTGCCGATGTAGCCGGGCGCCGCCGGGAGCGTGATGCCGAGCGCGCACACGCTGAACAGGAAGAGCGCCGCGAGCAGGGGAACGGGCTCGGCGGGGGCGAACGAGATCACGGCCAGGTAGAGCATGAGCCCGTTGAGGCTCCAGAGAAGCAGCGTGATCGCGATCATCGCCGCGAAGAGCCGCGGTGTGCGCAGCGAGAAGAGCCCCGGGACGCTGGCCGCGAGGAGGCCGGCCAGCTTCGCGTGGAGCCGCGCCCGAAGGCTGCGGCGACGCTCGCCCGGGAGGACGACGAGAAGATTGACCCCGAGCCGGAGGGCCGCCGCGATGGCCCGGTCCGCGATTCGGAGCGCCCATGCGGTGCGCCACACGAAGACGATGAAGCACGCGAAGAGGGCCGCGCAGGCCGCGCCGAGGGCATAGCCGACCACCCGCAGATCGACGAAG
>JBFZCA010000244.1:0-7687 GCA_041308205.1 Planctomycetota bacterium
GCGCCGCCGCGGGCATGGGCTTCGGCGCCCTCAACGAGGTCGTCGAGTTCGCCGCCACGCTCGTCACGGAGACGAACGTCGGCGGATACGAGAACACGGGCTGGGATCTCGTCTCGAACGCGGTGGGAGCCGCCGTCGCCGCGGGCCTCATCCGCTGGAATGGGAGGCGAGCGCGCGGGTGCTGCGGCGGCGCGATGGCGACGAACGGCGAGCGGGAGTGACGATGGATGCGAAGAACGTCGGCGTGATCGGCCTCGGCCTGATGGGCACGGCGCTGGCCGAACGGCTGCTCGATGCCGGGTACACGGTCTGGGTCCAGAATCGGACGCGCGAGAAGGCCGCGCCGCTCCTCGCCCGCGGGGCGCGCTGGGCGGACGAGCCGCCGGCGGTCTGCGACCGCATCGTGATCAGCCTCTACACGACTGACACGGTCGAGGATGTGCTCGACCGCATGGCCGGCGCGCTGCGGCCCGGGCACGTCCTTATCGACACGACGACGGGTGACCCCGAGCAGACGGCCCGGTTGGGAGCGCGGCTCGCCGCCCGCGGCGTCGAGTACCTGGACGCGCCGCTCTCGGGCTCGAGCGAGCAGACCCGCCGCGGCGAGGCGATCGCCATCGTGGGCGGGTCGCGCGAGGCGTTCGAGGCCTGCCGCGATCTGTTCGATCGCTGCGCGGCGGAAGCCATCTACGCCGGCCCGTGCGGCAGCGGGGCGAAGATGAAGCTCGTCAGCAACCTCGTGCTGGGCCTGAACCGGGCCGCGCTGGCCGAGGGCCTGGTGTTTGCGCGGGCCATCGGCCTCGACATGGAAGCGGCGCTGCACGTGCTGATGCACAGCATGGCCTACTCGAGGATCATGGACACCAAGGGCCGGAAGATGATCGAGGGCGACTTCCGAACGCAGGCCCGGCTTTCGCAGCACCTCAAGGACATCCGGCTGATCCTCGCGGCCGCCGCCGGCGCCGGGCAGGCTCTGCCGCTGACCGAGATCCATCGCCGGCTGCTGGAGGCGGCCGAGGCCGCCGGCTTCGGCGACGCGGACAACAGCGCGGTGATCCGGGCCTTTACCGAGGCGCCCGGCGGAGGATGGCCATGAGTGGGCTCGAACCGAGGGTTCTTCCGATCATGAAGCAGCATTGCCTCCTTTGCATGCTCGTCGTCGTCGCCTGCGCCATGCCGCCTGCAGGCTGCCGCACGGCCGCGGCGGCGGAGCTCGCCGTCGAGCAGAAGCCCGATCGCCTCGTCATCACCGACGGCGGCCGGCTGGTCGCCGCGTACGTGTTTCGCGACGACAAGATCCTGCGGCCGTACTTCGCGCACGTGCACGCGCCCGGCGGGATTCAGGTCACGCGCAACCATCCCCCGGTTCCGGGGACGGACCCCGCAGACCACGACAGCATGCATCCCGGCGTGTGGCTCGCCTTCGGCGACATCAACGGCCACGACTTCTGGCGGAACAAGGCCGCGATCACCCACGTGCGGTTCGTCGAGCCGCCGGCCGTGCGCGACGGTCGGGTCGTCTTCACGACCGAGAACGCCTTGGACGCCGCCGGCGGCGAGCGCGTCTGCGTGCAGATCTCGCGCGTGACGCTTCTCGCGCGTCCTTGCGGATACCTCCTGATCTGGGACGCGACCTTCGAGTCCGACCGGCGGGACTTCGTCTTCGGCGACCAGGAGGAGATGGGCCTCGGCGTGCGCATGGCCACGGCGCTCGCCGAGAAGAACGGCGGCGTGATCCGGAACAGCGCCGGCGCCGAGGGCGCCAAGGCGACGTGGGGCCGGACGGCGGCCTGGTCGGACTGCTCGGGCATCATCGGCGGGCGCCGCGCCGGCATCCAGCTCATGCCCGATCCGGGGAACTTCCGGCCGAGCTGGTTTCACAACCGCGACTACGGCTTGATGGCGGCCAATCCCTTCGGCCGCAACGCATTCACGGGCGGCGAGAAGAGCGCGACCGTCGTGAAGAAAGGCGAGCCGTTTCGACTGCGGTTCGGCGTCCTGATCCACGCCGCGCCGCCGGGCGGGGACGTCGATCTTGCGGCCGAGTACGAGCACTTCAAACGCGTCGTGGCGCCATGAACGCTCGCGCACGCATAGCGGTGCTGCTTGCCGCCATCGGCGGACTGCTCTTCGATGGCCTCGAGCTGGGGTTGATGCCGGTGGCGTCGCTGTCGGTGTCGCGGGACCTGCTCGGCACGGACTTCACGCCGACGCTCGGGGGCGACTGGTTCGCGCGGTTCACGGCGGCGCTGATGCTCGGCGCGGCGGCGGGCGGCATCGTGCTCGGCAACCTGGGCGATGTCGTCGGCCGCACGCGGGCCCTCGGCATCAGCATTCTCTTCTACTCGGCGTTCGCGGGCATGGGCGCGCTTGTCCGGACGCAGGAGCAGATGCTCGTCATGCGGTTCCTGGTCGGGCTCGGCGTCGGCGGCGTCTGGCCGAACGCCGTGGCGCTGGCCGCGGAATGCTGGCCGGACAAGTCCCGCCCGATCGTGGCCGGCATCATGGGCGCCGCGCTCAACGGCGGCATTCTCATGCTCTCCCAGATCGTCCGCATCCGGCACATCACGCCCGATTCGTGGCGCTGGGTGTTCTACCTGGCGGCGGTCCCGGCCGTACTCGGCGCGGCGGTGCTCCTGTGGCTGCCGGAATCGCCGCTGTGGCTGGCCGGCCGCGGGACCCGGCGCAGGACCGCCGCCGCCCCCGTCCGCGAGCTTCTCCGCCCGCCGCTTCTCAGGCTGACGATCATCGGGATCGTGCTCGGCTCGATTCCCATGGTCGGCGCGTGGGCGGCGAGCAAGTGGATGATCCCCTGGGCGGATGCGGTCGGCGGCGCGGCCTCGTCCGGGTACAAGGGCGTGACGCAGGGGTGGTGGGCGCTGGGGGCCGTGCTGGGGAGCTTCTCCGGCGCGCAGATCGCGGCGCGGCTCGGCCGCCGCCGCGCGTATGCAGCGATCAGCTTCGGCGCCGCGGCGCTCACCTTGACGATGTTCCTCGGCACGGCGCCCTTGCAGGCCTCGTTCCTGCCGGTTGTCTTCGCACAGGGATTCACGGCGACGCTCTTCTTCGGTTGGCTGCCGCTGTATCTGCCGGAGCTGTTCCCGACGCACGTCCGCGCCGCCGGCAGCGGCATCGCGTACAACGTCGGGCGCTTCGCCACCGCCGTGGGCGTATTCGCCGCCGGGGTGCTGTTCACGGCATTCGGAGGCTCGTACCCCGCCGTCGGCGCGACGTGCGGACTCATCTACGCCCTCGGTCTCATTGCCATCTGGTGGGCGCCCGACACGACGGGCAAACGGCTCGGCGGCTGACGGTGTGCGACACGGGCGCTCCGGCCGATCGGTGAGGCTGCGGCTCCCCGCGCTGGCCGCGGGCCTGATTCGCCGGCACTGGAGATGACCGGCGAGGGAGCGCCTGCTGAGGACTCCATTCCGGCTGCGATGCCGCGGGCGACGACGGGACGGCGGGATGGCGGACGATGCGCCGGACATCACTTGAGCTCGACGGCCCACACGCTGGTACCGCTCTCGGCAGACCAGCACACCACATACGACTGCCGCTGCTCCCTCGGTTCTTCGTCTCGCCGTAATCTTACGGCGGCGTAGATGCGATCGCGATTCGCTCTGAGATCCTTCAGCGCGACATCCTGCCACCTGTGCAGCATTATCGGGATGGTGGAGAGCCGCTCGCACGTCATCTCGATGCTGCGGTCCATCGACGTCGAACGGCGAACGCGGAAGAGCGCCTGCGCGATGCCGAAGACCGCCCGGTCTTCGTGCGCGGCGAACATGATGGGCTCTGACCAGCGGGCGATCTTCACGGGGCCGACACGCTTCAGGAGATCTCCGGAGAGAGAAAGCAGGTCCGCGTAGATGCACATGTTTTGGCCTTGCTGCCTCGTAGCCCAGATAGTCACCACGTGGGGCGGCCACGCAAAGAAACGACGAAAGGGGTCCGGGATGTCGGGCGGGGGGGAAGCCTGCCGAATGATCCGGTTGGATCGGTCAAGGCGGCCGGCCACGACGGGGGTGAGCCCGAGCGCAAGATCAACGTCCCGGATGCCATCCTTGCGCGTCGTCTCGACAGGAACCGATTCGATCTGGAAACGCCTCCCGTCATCACCGCATACCTGGCGGTCGGGGAAGGGCATCGGCACGTCCTGGTAGGGGTCCTTGGGCTTTCCCCACGATGGCGGAGACTTGCCTGCGTCTTCTTCGTCTGCGGACAGAGACGAAGTCTCTCTGAAACGGTCGCCCGTCAGGGAATACCATGCCCAGATACCCCGCGAGAAATCCGAGGCACAGAGGTATGAATAGCGGCGTTCAATCGCAGGCGGGGCGGAGATATGGAGCCAGGTCGTGCCGTCCACATGTGCCGCGTCCTCGAGGAACAGTCCCTCGTTGAAGTCGCATGCGGGCTTCGTGTTCTTCTCCGGTGCGCGCGGGCGGCTCTTCGAGACGCCCTTCGCTTGCGTCCCCGACGGGACATGCAGGTGTCGGCTGAGAGGACACGCGGAACCCTCTCCGTTGAATGCGGCGTGAAAGTCGGATATGAAGCCCGTCAGGGGAGACGACTTCGGAGGCGGCAGCGCCGTCAGGTCGATGGCCAGCTTGACCGCGCCGTCACTCGTGCTGCGCTTGACCGCAAACACGGCAATCTGGCACGACTGCTGGATATGCCAGAAGTCTCCGCCCTCGGTGCGTATCACGCGGCTGCTGCTCCAGCCGCCGTCCCGGCGCCACCGCACTGCTCCCGAGGCTTGGTCGACGCCGTAGAGATAATGGGCGTGACCGGCGTGATGCCCGGCGGCGTGAAGAGTTCCCTCGTTCTCGCTCGGTGCATCGTCCTCCCACAGGACCACGATCGTGTCGCCGCATTCCCCGAGAATCGAAAAGCGACTGTCGGGAGGAAGAAAGTCGACGATGTCGGGCCCATGCAAGGGTTCCCGAAGCACGGGACCTTCAGGAACCTCGGGGTATGTCGGCAGCCTTCCGGCGACCGCCTGCTCGGTGTGCGCGGAGAACAGAGGAGCAGAGAGAAGCATCGCCGTCCACCAGAACCGCAGCGTTTTCATGACATCGCCTCCGCTCCTTGTCGCCACATCGCCGCTTGCGCTTCGCATGTGCTCTGCCGCCCCATCACCATAGACGATAGCACGGCGAGGCCCATGCGGGAATCATGAGATCGTTGCGAGGGACGGAGCGTCCTTGACCCGGCGGCTACGGCACCATCGGTATGAAGCCGTACAAGGCGAGCATCTCGATCGCCTCGTCGCCGCTCACGATCACGACGATCGAGTAGCCGCGGAGGCAGCCGCACGCCAGGCAGACGTTGAAGGGCAAGGGCTCGATGTAGGCCGCGTGCACCACGCCGCCCAGCGATTCGATCCACGCGGTGATCTCCGCAAGCTCATCGCCGCCGAGCTCGGTTTCCCAGGCGTCGAGCATGCATTGCCTCGGCGTGTAGGAGAGGAGAGTTCCCTCCTCGATGCCTCGCAGGCACGTGAGCGCGTCGGGCGTCTCGTCGGACCCCGGGCGCTCGAAGGGAGGCGGCGGCGTTTGCCCCGACCGGAAGAGAAACGAAAGCTCGAACACGGCGTCGGCAATGTCGACCTTGCCGTCGTCGTTCACATCGAGGGCATCGAGGCAGTCGCACGCGGTGTCCGAGACGAAGAGATAGTGCAGCGTGTAGACCGGGTCCCCGATGTCGAGCGCGCCGTCGCCGTTCGTGTCGCCGCGCACGAAGATCCCGCCGTCGCCGTGCGCTGCGGACGGCGCGAGAGCCGCACAGAAAAGAACCACGCCGAGACGAATCGCGTGCGTGCGCATGGCAACCTCCTTCGTGAACGCCTTCATGAGTCGATTGGATAGCGCCCATGCCCCCCTGTCAAGCATTATCTCGGGATGCATTATTTCGGAATGCGCGCCCGGGCTGAATTCGAGGCCGCGCATCACGGCCGCATCCCGAACAGAAACCGGAGCGGCTTGAGCCGCCGCACGAGCAGCTCGTAGACCGCGATCGTCACCGCGAGCGAGCTCGCCATGACCGCGATGAACTTCACCGTGACGCCGGCCTCCCAGCGCACGACGTGGTACCCGATGACGATGATCACGGTCTGGTGGAGGATGTAGAAGGGGAGGCTCGATGTCGCGGCGTAGGCGTGCCACGGCCCGGCTCTGTCGAGCGTCGCGCGCGCGAATCCCAGGATCGCCAGCACCCAGCACCACGTGTTGAAACCGGTGAAGGCGAGGTAGGCGATGCGGCCCGGGTTGTAACCGGCGCGCGGGCCTGCGCCGGAGTATTCCGCCGCCGCGACGACGAGGATCCCGAGGAGGCCGATGCCGAGGAAGAGCCATCGGCTTCCCGCGATGCGGTCCACGGCGCCCTGCGTCGCGAAGACGGCGTACCCGTACGCGAACATCGTCAGGTAGAAGCAGAAGTTCGCCCAGTCGTCGATGAGATTCTGCTCCCCCGGCCAGCGAACGCGCAGGCAAGCCTGGACGGCCATCAGGGGAACGGCGAGAAGCAGCAGGCTCGGGCCGGTGCGGAAGCGCGAGATCACGCGCGCGACGCGGCCGCCGTCGCCCCTGGACCGGAGGAACACCGGCAGGAGAAGCAAGGAGAAGACGAAGAGATAGGCGAGGAACCACAAGTGGTTCCAGGTGAAGTTGCCGGCGGGGTAGACCCCTTCGAAGAAGTGCGGGTAGAAGTCGAGAAACGATCCCCGGAACCGGCCCTGCTGGACCCGCTCCAGGTAGGTCTGCGGCGGGACGACGACCAGCATTCCGAAGGCGAGCGGGACGAGCAGCCTGCGCGCGCGCTCCGTGACGTACTCGCGCGCGGTTCTGCGCCCGAGGGCGAACCACGTTCCGGCGCCGGCGATGAAGAAGAGCAGCGGCATGTGCCAGATGCCGAGGAAGCGGTTGAAGATTTCCAGGGCGACGCTCGTCTCGGGGTTCTTCACGTGGAACGGCCACGGGACGAAGATCATGGCGGCGTGAAACGGAACGAGCAGAAGGACCGCAATGACCCTCAGCCAGTCGACGTAATGCGCGCGCTGTCGCGGGACGTGATCGGCGGGCTCCGACACGGAATTCCTCCGTCGCTGTTACCGTCTCATGCTACCAGGCGTCGCGGGCGGCGCCAATGCCGGCATGGAGACCGGCGCCGCCGGCCCCGGGGGAGAAGTCGCGCGCCGCTTCCTGCCGCTGCATCTTCTCGTCGCTCTGCCGAGGCGGCGTGCTACAATGGCTCTCGGGTCGCTTGTCGTGCGGTCCCGGAGGAGGCGCGATGTCCGTCAATCGGTCCGGCGTGCGCCGCGGCTCGACGCTTGTGAGATCTTCTCTTCGGCCCTCGATCGTGGCGTGTGCGCTCCTTCTGCCCTTCTCGATTCCTGCCTTCGCCGCGACGATCATCGTCGATCCTGCCGGCGGGGGAGACTTCACCGCGATCCAGCCGGCCATCGACGCGGCCCGGCCGGGCGACGACATCTTGGTCAAGCCGGGGGAGTACGTCAGCGACCGGCCCGTTCGCCTGGGGGCGAAGGCGATCACCGTCACGAGCGAGCGCGGCCCCGAAGAGACGACGATTCGACTGGCCGAGCCGGCCCCCGATGTCACGCATCGATGCGTGGTCCTCTTCGAGGGCGGCGATGCCGGATCTCCCGTCCTTGCCGGCGTTCGACTCG
>JBFZCA010000245.1:0-3374 GCA_041308205.1 Planctomycetota bacterium
CCGAGGCTCGTCACGTGCGTGCCGCCGCTCTCGATGCCGGCGCCGCGCGCCTCGCCCAGGGCGCGGAGCGGATTCATGAACGCGCCCGGCATGCCGCGCGGCTCGTAGGCCAGGAGCGCCGACGCGAACAGCGGCTGCGGCCGCCGCTCGCGCGACGCGAGCCAGCGTTCCCGCTGCCCTTCCCAGGAGAAGCCGGTCGCCGTCGCTCCATCGAGCGTCCCATCGGCCGTCACGGCAAGGAGGTAGACCGCGCCGCCGCGCCGGCTTTCCGCCGCGAAGCGGCCATCGCTCTGGCGGTACAGGCAGCTCAAGCCCGCGCCGTCCTCGCGCACGACGAGCGTGTCCGCCGTCCAGGCCGCGCCGGGTTCGGCCGCGGCGCCGCGCACGAGGTAGATGCAATCGCGCTCCCCGTCCCACGCGAGCGCGGAATACATCGCGTGCGAGAAGCAGAAGCCGGCGATGTGCGCGCCCTCGATGACGAATTCCCGGACCGGATCGTAGGCATGGACCGCGTCCTCCGAGGCGTGAAACTCGGGCCCCGCGACGGTCACGCGCTCTCCGCGCGCCGCCCACACGCGGCCGGCCCAGTCCGTCCCGAGCGCGCTGATCGCGCCGCCGTCCGGCAGGAACGCTGCCGCGCGCACCCGCAGGTCATCGCCGCCGATCGCGGCGAGCGATTCGCCGGACGCGGCCCAGATGTGATCGCCGCCCGGCGCAATGTGCTCGACTCCGGCGAGCGCAAGCTCCTGAACGGCGGAGGGCGTACGAAGGTCGGCCGCGACAAGGCTCTCCTCCCCCGCGGCGAACGCGTAGCGCCGCCCCCAGACGCCGAGCGCTCCCGCCTCGAACCCCGGGGGAAGCGCGATCGCCGCGGTGCGCTCCGCGCTGATGATCTCGATGCAACCCGCGCCGGGAGGCGCCGCGTACACCGTCCCGTCGTCGAAGGCCGCGGGCGGCAGCGCATCGACGCGGACGAGCGCCGCTCCGCGCGTGCCGGCGTGCTCGGCCTCGACGACCGCGTGGCCGCCGCCCATGGCCGCGACCGTGCCGTCCGCATCCACGACCGCCGTCGCGGGCGCCGTGCTCGTCCATTGCGCGGGCACCGCCGCGCCATCCAGAAACGCCCGCAGCCGCACTCGCTCGCCCCGGCGCAGAAACGTCTCCGCCGGCGCGATCGCGAGGCGCGGCTCGCCGTCTTCCCGCACCGTCACGGCGATCGTGTCGAACGCCTCGTTGCCGCCCCGATCGCGCACCCTGAGCGTGACGGCGTACGCGCCCGCGAACGCGAACGCGTGTCCGACGTCCCTGCCCGATGCCTGCGCGCGGAATCCGCCCGCGGCATCGAAGCACCAGTCGTAGCGCGCGATCGCGTCATCGTCGCTGCTCGCGGCCCCCGAGAAGAGCGCGGGCCGGCCGCGCACGAGCTCCCGATCGCCCCCGGCATCGGCGCGCGGCGCCTGCCAGTCGTAGTCGCCCTCCTCGGGCGGCAGGACTCCGCTCGTCGCCCGCAGGTACGCACACACCCCGGGCGGGAGCGTGCCGCCGCTCACATTCTCGGGCGACCGTTGAAAGCTCTCGGCCGCGCCGGCGACGAGGTCGCACGCCGCGCGCGCGGGAAGCGGCGCGCCGGCAAGCTCGATCGGCGCGCCGTCGCGCAGGCCGTCGAAGCGGCCGTCGGCGCCGTCCTCGGCCACGGCATCGAGAAACGCGATCGGATCGTCAGGCGACAGCGTCTCGGCCGCCAAGGCCAGCGCGGCCATGACGATGCCGGCCTGCCGGTCGCCCTCGATCGGCGGCGTCAGCGGATCGTCCGGGAAGGCGTCCGCATCGATGTCGAAATGGCGCCCGAGGCGCCGCGAGGCGCCCGCAACGCCCTCCCCGAGCCGCGCGGCCAGGTGGCTGAGCGGGGTCACGGCGGCGCGCTGCCCCCCCACCTCGGCCAGGATCCGCACGGCCGCCGGCCACGGGGCCACGGTCCCGTCGCGCAGCGATCGATACTCGCCGACCTCGGCGCCGCACAGGTACTCGCCGGCCGGAAGCTCGAGCGTGAACCTGCCCGCGCGCCCGACGGGCGCCGTCTCCTCGATGCCGCCCGTGCCGAGCGGCGCCGCCGTGATGGCGCCGCCCTCGACGCGGCCGAACCACACGTAGCCGCTGACGGAACGCGCCCCGGCCTCCGGCGTCTCCTTCCGCCACACGGCCACGGCATCCGGCCCATCGCCCGCGATGTAGCTGTGCGCGATCTCCTCGCGCGCGCGGTCGATCACGAACAGCCGATCGTGGTTGAACTCGAGCACGAACAGCTCGCCGCCGTTGACCGTCAGGCCGGAAGCGTAGCTCAGCGCGCCGCCCGTTCCCGGAAGCTCGATCTCGCCGCGGAGGCATTCGCGCGCATCGACGGGAAGCGCCGGTGCCCGCTCGATCGACCGCCGCAGCGCCTCGGCGTCGAAGGTGATCACGCGGCCGCGCATCGCATCCGCGAGGTACCCGCGACCGCCCGCGACGGCGACCTCGAGCGGCGCGACGCCGCCCCGGAACCCCGCGAGGGGGACGGCGGCCACGACGGCGTGCGTCGCGCACTCGATGACCTCGAGCATGCCGTTGCCGGTGAAGCCGCCGGCGTGATCGCCGGCGCTCACGGCGAGGAGCAACCCCGGCAGTTCCTCGGGAAGGGCAAGCCCGCTCGTGTCGCGCCCCTGCAAGACGATCAGGTCCGTCACCGTGTGGCGGGCGGGGCTTGCCGGCGCGACGTCGATCACCGCGACGACGCCCGGACCGCCCGCGCGCAGGCCGCCCGCATCGCCGCGCAGGTTGGCGCAGGCGACGAAGAGCGCGCCGTCCGCAAGCGCGAGGCTTCCCGGAAACGGCCGTGTGAGCCCTACGCCGGCATCGCGCGGCAATTCCTGCGGGAGCCTGATCGTGGTCTCGACGCGCCCGCCGGGGCCGAGGTTCACGCAGTCGACCTCGCCGGCCACGAACGCGGAGACATACGCGCGGGGCCCGTCGCTTCCCGGCGCCAGCACGAGCGCCATGGGATTGCGTCCCAGGCCCACGGAGACCGTCCGCAGCGTGCGCTTGCCGGCAAGGTCGATGACCTGGATCGTGTGGCTGAGCGAGTTGACGAGGTAGCCCTCGCCGCCGCGAACGACGAGGCTGCTCGGCGCAAGCCCCGTCTGCATGCAGTCGCGCGCCATCGTCGAGGCCTCCCCGACCATGAGGCTCGACAGCGTCTCCCCGAGGCCGTTGGCGACGATGACCTCGAAGTCGGTCTCGACTCGGAGCTCGACGTGCGTCTTCTCGGACTCGGGCTCGTTGCAGGCGGCGAGGAGGAGGAGGAGCAACGCTTCCGCCCGCAGGAGCGCGCGGCGTCCGCT
>JBFZCA010000246.1:0-2885 GCA_041308205.1 Planctomycetota bacterium
CATACTGGCCGTGCACGCCGAGGGAGACTGCGCGCCGTGCTTCTTCCTGCGAAGGGTGACGCTTCCCGCGGGAGGAGCCTCGCGCCTGCGCATCGTCGTCTCGGGCGATCCGTACGAGGGCCCCGGCCGGAGCGATTTCGTTCTGCGCGCGGGCCTGATCGCCGGCGGGCCGCCCGAGTGGTTCCCGGAGGAAATCATCGACGCGGGGAGCGAGGCCGCCGAGAGCAACTGGAAGACGCTCGAGTACGCCGTTCCCGCCCGCCTCGCGGGGACGACGGTGGGCATCGCCGTCAAGGTCGCCTACGGCGGGCCGAAGGGAATCCACAACGAGGAGGCGTTCTTCGACGCGATCTCCGTCATCACGGAGCCGAGGTGATTCTCATGCGCAGGCGAAGGGCGTGTATGGTCGCGGCGGCCGCGCTCGCGCTTCCGGCCTGGGTGTGCGCCGCCGAGCCTGGGGCCTCCGCCGCCGAGCCTCCTGCCGAGGCGGGCGTCGAGAAGATCGCGCTGTTCGCCGACACGTCCTTCCGCCGCGGCTTCGCGCTGAGCTATCCCTCGAGCGCCATGGGGCGCCGCGTCGAGAAGATTCTGGACACGGGCGACCGCGGCGTCGCGCCCGCGTGGCGTCTATGCCAGTGGGCGACGCGCTGCTCGCTCGCCGATGCGCCGCGCGTCCGCCTTCCCGGCAACGAGCTCTGCTGGGAGAACGAGACAAAGCGCGTCGTGCTCGGGAACGGCGCGGCCGGAAAGCCGGATCTCGTCCTCGAGATACGCGGCGGCGCCGAGTACCAGGGCCGCGTCCGCCGCGCCGGGGAGCCGTGGCCGCACCTTCTCGTCGAGCAGGATGCGCTCGCGGTCGTGACGCTCGACCGGCTCGCGCGCCTCGAGCTCGCGGTCGACCTCAGGCTGAGCGTGTTCGAGGACCGCATGGCAGGCCGCGCGGACGCGTCGCTGCACGCCGCGCAGTTCCAGCTTTTCTTCATCGTCAAGGATGTGAGCACGGGCGCGGGCGGCGACTTCTTCTGGTTCGGCGTGCCGTTCTTCGATTCGCGCCATGAGTATCCGCCCGCCCATCGCGCCAAGGACGGCGGCAAGGACGATGCGACGGGGAAGTTCATCTACACCATCGACGGCAAGGACGCGCTTCCCGCGCCGCCCCGCCTCGATGCGTGGGTGAACGTCCGCAAGGATCTCCTGCCGTCGATCGCCGCGGGGCTCGCCTGCGCGGTCGAGGCCGGCTTTCTCGGGAACGGCGACCTCGCCGCCTACGCCGCCGTCAACATGAACATGGGCTGGGAGATCCCCGGCGCCTACGATGCGGCTGTCGAGGTGCGGGGGCTTTCGGTCACGGCGGTCCTGCACGCCGAGAAGAGCCGCGCGGCGGGTCAATAACCTCCGCGACCGTGAGGGCGGTCAGGATCGCGGATAATGAAAACGCGAACGAAACCTCCCGCGTGCGCGAGATGGCAACGCCGCTTCCCCCTGGCGCGGCGAGTGGGTAGAATGATCCGGCATGGAGAACAAGAGTCCCGAGCTCCCCCGCGCCTCCTCCGTGCTCGGCGCCCGCCGGGAGGCTCTCATCGCTCGGGCGCGCGCATCGGCGCGCGACGTCGCACGCCTTCTGGTGCGCGAGTTCGGCGCGAAGCGGGTCTGGCTCTTCGGATCGCTCGCCGCGGGGGCGGGGTTCCGGCGGAATTCGGACATCGACCTGGCCGTGGAAGGACTCGATCCGGACGATTTCTTCCGGGCGGTCGGACGGTCCCTGGGCGTCTCGGAGTTCTCCATCGACTTGAAGCCCATGGAGGAACTGCCGCCCGCGTGGCGCGAGAAGATCCTCACCGAGGGGGAGGTCCTGGCATGATGACGCCGGCGGAGATTCTTGCCCGGGGAATCGAGGAGGAGCTCGGCCGCATCCGCAGCCTGCCGGCCGAGTCCGCGCGGATCGTTGATCTGCACGACGGCCTGAGCAGGAGAGCAATGGCCTCGATTCTCCAGGACTTCTACAACGCCTGCGAGCGGGTCTTCCATCGCATTGCCGCGGACCTCGATGGCGGCGTGCCGGAGAACGGTGGATGGCACCGGCGCCTCCTTGCGTCGATGGCGGCGCCGGCCGCCGGCATCCGCCCGGCCGTCATACCCGGAGATCTGGCGTCGGCGCTCGACGAGTATCTGGGTTTCCGGCACGTGTTCCGCAACATCTACGGCTACGAGCTCGAAGGGAACAGGCTGGAGCGGCTCTCGAAGGATCTGCCGGCGACGGCGCAACGCGTGGACGATGCGCTCGGCGCGTTTCTGCAATGGCTACGATCGGGGGGGGCGCCGGAATAAGAACGCGCGCGGTTCGAATGCCACCGTGTTTGCGGACGGGAGTACTCAGCGAACCGCCGCCAGGTACGCGCTCAGCGCCGAGATGTTTCGGATGAAGGTTTCGCTCCGCAGTATCCGCCGGGTCGGGTCGTCCTCGCCGTGGTAGCGGAGGCGGCCTTCCTCGACCCAGCGGCCCTGCGCGTCGAGCTGCGCGATCGCCGCTTTCGCCCGCGCGATGAGTGTGGGCGTCACTGCGGCGGGCTTGGCGGCGCTCGGCGGGGCCGGCGCCTTCCAGGGCTTCGCGGCCAGCGCGCGAAGCTCGGCCTCGATGGCGTCCAGGTCGTGCCCGACCTTGAAGGCGTAGTGAGTCGGCATGTCGGCATCGCTGTAGGTGAGCTCGTAGGACCCGCTCAAGCAACGCATCCGCCAGACTCTGTTGGCCCCGACTCCCAGGCGGATTGGCATCGTGTCCCAGCGCCAACTGGATCGCCCGTGGCAACCCTTGCACATCTGGGGCACTGCGCAATGCCTTGCGAAGTGCAAATAGCACGCGGGCCACGACGGTCGTGAACAGGAAC
>JBFZCA010000247.1:0-9911 GCA_041308205.1 Planctomycetota bacterium
GCAGCGCAGGCGGCGGAGCCTGCGCCGCCCGCGCCGGCACGCGCGGCACCGAAGGACCCGCCGCCGCCCGCGCGCAAGAGCGTGACGCTGGTGTACGGCGGCGAGCTTCAGGGCTACCTCACGCCGTGCGGCTGCGCCGAGGGCATGCTGGGGGGCCTTCCTCGCCGCGCGAGTTTCCTGGCCGACCTCAGGCAGAAGGCCGGCGGCGCGCTCGTCAACGTGGATCTCGGGAATCTCGTCAAGGAGCCGAGCCGGCAGTCCGAGCTCAAGTTCATGACGATTCTGGAGATCTATCTCCTCGTCGGTTTCGATGCCGTGTGCCTGGGAGAGCGCGACCTTGCGCTCGGCGGCGGGTTCGTCGCGGGCGAGCTCATCAACCGCAGGGAGATTCCGATCGTCATCGCCAACCTGAAGGTCGATGCGCTGGCGGATGTGATCCAGCCCTTCCGGACGATCGATGCCGGGGGCGTGAAGGTGTTCGTGACGAGCCTCGTCGATCCGGAGCTCGTCAGCGGCATGACCGGCGTGGCCTGCGATGCGCCGCTCGCCGCCGGGAGGGCGCTCGCGGAGAAATCGGCGGGCCACGACTGCAAGGTGCTGGTCGCGCACGCCGCGCTCTCGGAGGCCGGGACGTGGGCCCGGGAGCTCGGGTTCTTCGATGTCGTCGTCGCCGGGGTGGGCCGGGAGGACCCGACGGCGCCCGAGAAGATCGGCGGCACGCTGCTCGTCGCCCCCGGCGTGTGGGGCAAGTACGGGTGCGCCCTGCGCCTGTCGCGGGAGGACGGCGGCGGGTGGGCGCACGAGTTCGTCAAGGAACCCATCGGCGAGAAACTGGCCGCCAACCCCGACGTGACGCAGCTCATCAAGGACTACCAGGGTATGCTGGCGATGGAGGACAAGCGCATCGCCCCCGAACGAAAGCCGCACCCCCGCGGCCTTTTCACGGGAAGCAAGCGCTGCGCCGAGTGTCACGCGAAGGCCTACCAGGTCTTCGAGAAGAGCACGCATGCGAGGGCGCTCGAGACGCTCAAGGAAATCCAGAGCCATGTGGATCCCGAGTGCCTGCCCTGCCACACCGTGGGTTACCACTACGAGGGCGGGTTCACGACCGCGGCGGAGACGCCGGAGTTCGCCGGCGCGGGGTGCGAGTGCTGTCACGGCCCCGGCGCGCAGCACGTCGATGACAACGAGACCGGGTCGATCGAGCGCGGCGGCGAGGAAGGCTGCCTGGAGTGCCACACGGAGTTGCGCAGCCCGAGTTTCAGCTACAAGGAGTATTTCCGGAGAATCGCGCACCCCGAGAGCTGAGGCCGGCGCCGCGGACCGGCGGGGCGGCGAGCGCGCGCCCGGGCACGGGCGCAAAAAAAGGGCCTGCTTCTTGCGAAGCCGGCCCTCGGCAATGAGGCATTGCCATGGAACGTGGGTTGGGGGCACATTGAGAGAGATAGGCCCTTTGGCCTATCCCCCTGCCCCCGGGACGTGCCATCGCGCGTGCCGTCGTCATGCCGCCGTGAGAATACAAAGACCGGAAGTCGGCGGACCACCAACACTCGAACCGATCACACCATGGGACCCTCTGCCCGACCGACTTCCGATCAAACGATATCGTCGTTGCGCCGCCGGAAGACCGGCGGATGCGCCTCGCCGGGCGCGCGCGCGGCAATCGCCGGGCGCGCCCGTGCGGCACTGCGGCAGGACCGCCGGGAAGCGTGTGCGCCCGGCGGCCGCCCCCGCCTATCTCAGACCCAAACCACCCTCGCGCGTCCGGACCGCCCCCGGGTAACGCGCAAGGCTCACAGAAGAGTAGAACGGCCGCGAGGCGCCGTCAAGCGACAAAATTTGTCACGGAGCGCGGACCCCGGAACGCCCTCCAGACGGCACTATCCGCCCCGCACGGGCGCCTTGAGTGGTTTTCATGGGGGGACGCCGGCGCACGGGACCGGTCACACCTTGCGGAAGGCCAGCGTCGCGTTGTGGCCGCCGAAACCGAAGGAATTCGACAGCGCGTGGCGGATCGCCATCGGACGGGGCTCGTTGGGAACGTAGTCGAGGTCGCACTCGGGGTCGGGCGTCGCGTAATTGATCGTGGGCGGCGCGATCTGGTGCTTGATCGCGAGCGCCGTGGCGACGGCCTCGACGGCGCCCGATGCGCCCAGAAGGTGGCCGATCTGGCTCTTGGTGGAGCTCACGGCCAGCTTGTAGGCGTGCGGGCCGAATACGGCCTTGATGGCCTTGGTCTCGCCGGAGTCGTTGAAGTCGGTGCTCGTTCCGTGCGCGTTGATGTAGTCGACATCCTCGGGACGGATGCCGGCGCTGTGCACCGCGTTGCGCATGCACGCCGCGGCCATGGTGCCGTCGGGAAGCGGCGCCGTGATGTGGTAGGCATCGTCGGTCATGCCGCTGCCGCATATCTCGGCATAGATCCTGGCGCCGCGGCGCGAGGCCTGGTCGTAATCCTCCAGGAGCAGCGCCCCGGCGCCCTCGCCCATGACGAAGCCGTCGCGATCGGCCGAGAACGGCCGCGAGGCATGGGCCGGGTCGTCGTTCCTGCGCGAGAGCGCCTTCGCCGAGCAGAAGCCGCCCAGGCCGAGGGCCGTGACGGCGGCCTCGGCGCCGCCCGCGATCATGGCATCCGCCTCGCCCCACTTCACGAGCAGGTACGCGATTATGATCGCGTGGTTGCCGGATGCGCACGCCGACGTGGCGGCGAAGTTCGGGCCCCGCAGCCCGTACTTGATGGCGATCTGGCCGGCGGCGGCGTTCGTCATCATCTTGGGGACCAGGAACGGGCTCACGCCGCGCGGGCCCTTCTCGATCAGCTTGGTGTGGACATCCTCGATTTCCTTGATGCCGCCGATGCCGGAGGCGAAGATGCAGCCGACGCGCTCGCGGCCGACCGCATCGAGCGCCAGCGCGCCGTCCGCGAGGGCCTCGCCGGCCACGCACAGGGCGAACTGGCAGAAGCGGTCCAGGCGCTGCTGCTCGCGCCTGTCGATGACCGCCTCGGGATTGAAGTCGGCGACCTCGCAGGCGAAGTGCACGGGGAACAGCGAGTGGTCGAAGCTGCGGATTTCCCGGGCTCCCGAACGGCTTTCGATGATGCCCTGCCAGAAAGCTTCAACGCCGATGCCGATGGGCGTGATCGCGCCCAGTCCCGTGATCGCTACGCGCCGCATCCGCCGCATCTCCTCCGTCGCGCCGCGCCAGGACGCGGCGTCTCAGCGGAAAGGCAGTGCGGCGGCGCCGCCTCGGCAGCCCCGCCGCACGTGCGTTTCCTATTCCTTGTTCTGATCGAGAATGTAGGCGATCACATCCCCGACAGTCTTGATCTTCTCGGCCTGATCGTCGGAAATCTCAAGGCTGAACTTGTCTTCCAGGATCATCATCAGGTCCACGAGGTCCAGCGAATCGGCGCCGAGATCCGCATCGAGCTTGGCATCGACCGTCACCTTCTCGGGCGCCACCTGGAACTTCTCGACGATGATGTCTCGTACTTGACTCTCGATCTCCTCTTTCGTCATTCGCGCAACCTCCTGCAGCTTCCACGAAACTCACCGGGGCCGGGCGGCGAAGGCTTCCGCATCGGGGTACGTCGCCACCGACGTCACCGTCAGAGCGCGCGTGACGCTCTTGACCAGCCCCGCCACCACGCGGCCCGGTCCGGCCTCGATCGCCCGGTCCACACCAGCGTCCGACAGGTACTGCACCGTCGGAGTCCACAATACCGCACCGGTCACCTGCTCGATGAGAAGGCGCCGGATCTCCGAGGGGTCGCCCACGGGGCGTCCCGCTCGATTAGGAATAAATGGTACCCGAGGACTGCGAATCGTCAACCGCTCGAGGTGGGGCCGAAGCTGCTCCGCGGCCGGCGCCATGAGGGGGGAGTGGAACGCGCCGGCGACGTTGAGCCGGACGACCCTGCGCGCCCCGCGGGCCGGAGCGAGGCTCTCGATCCGGGAAAGGGCGGCCTCCTGACCCGATACGACGACCTGGAGCGGCGCGTTCCAGTTGGAGACGGCGAGAACATCCTCGCCGCGGGCCTCGGCGACGAGCGCCTCGACCTGCGCAAGCTCGAGCCCCATGAGGGACACCATGCCGCCCCTGGCGGCCTCGGCGGCGGCCTGCATGCAGCGGCCGCGGACGGCGACGACCTGGAGCGCTTCCTCGAGGTCGATGGCCTGCGCGAAGACGAGCGCCGAGTATTCCCCCAGACTGAGGCCGCACGCGAAATCCGCGCGCAGCGGCGCCCCCATGCGCGCCTCGAGCGCCATCAGGACGGCCATGCTGTGCAGGAAGGTCGCCACCTGGCTCACGTCCGTGCGGGACAGCAGGTCCTCGGGACCGTCCTTGACGAGCGCGGCCAGGTCGCGGCCGACGAGCTCGCCGCCGCGCGCGAACAGGCGCGCGACCTCGGGCATGCGCTCGATCAGGTCGGCGGCCATTCCGGCGTGCTGGGCCCCTTGCCCGGGAAAGAGCGCGGCCGTTCGGGACTGCATCGCCCGCCCTCCTACCACCGCACCAGGGCCGAGCCCCATGTCATGCCGGCCCCGAAGCCGAGGATGGCGATGAGATCGCCCCGCGCGATGCGGCCCTCGCGGACGGCTTCGTCGAGCGCTATGGGAATCGATGCCGCCGACGTGTTGCCGCACCGGTCGATGTTCAGAAAGAAGCGGTCGGGCGAGAGGGGCACCCGTTCGCAGCAGGCCTCGATGACGCGGTAGTTGACCTGGTGGGGGATGAAGAGGGCGATGTCCTCCAGGGCGATCCCGTTGCGCCGGCACATGCCCGCGAGCATGTGGCACATGATGTTGACGGCGAACTTGAAGACATCGCGGCCGTTCATGTGCAGGAGGTGCTTCCCGGCCGCCACGGTCTCGGGCGAGGCCGGGAGCCGCGTGCCGCCGGCCTCGATCGTGATCAGACCGGCCTTGGCGCCGTCGCAGCCGAGCTCGACGTCGAGGATGTCGGAGCCTTCGTCCCCCTCGCCGGCGGTCAGCACCGCGGCGCCGGCGCCATCGCCGAAGAGAATGCACGTGTTGCGGTCGGTCCAGTCGACGATGCGCGAATTGCACTCGGTGCCGATGACCAGCACGTTCCTGAAGAGGCCGCTCTTGACGCATGCGGTGCCCACGGCCAGCCCGTAGACGAATCCCGTGCAGGCCGCGCCCACATCGAACGCGGCGGCGTGCGGCGCGCCGAGCGCCGCCTGGATGAGCACGGCCGTCGAGGGCACGAGCGTGTCGCCGAGCATCGTCGCGACGATGATCGCATCGAGGTCCTCGGGGCGGAGCGAGGCGGACTCGAGCGCGCCGCGGGCCGCCCGCAGGGCCATGTCCGACGTGGCCTCGTCGGGGGCGGCAATGCGGCGCTCGCGTATGCCCGTGCGCTGCACGATCCAGGCATCGGTGGTGTCGACCATGCGCTCCAGATCGGCGTTGGTCATCCGCTGCGCGGGGAGATAGGCGCCCGTGCCCGCGAAAACCGCACGCTTCACGCGGCCGAGGCCTCGAAAGGATGCGACTGCCATGCGGTCAGTCCACTTCCGCAAGTAGCGGGGTTACGCGCGCGGCGAGCGCCTCGATTTTCTGATTGAGGTCCTTCTGGATCATGCGGACGGCGCAGCGCATGGCGTTGGTGATGGCGCGGGCGTGCGAGCGCCCGTGGCAGATGATGCACACGCCGTTGATGCCGAGGAGCGGCGCGCCGCCCTGCTCGGCGTAGTCGATGCGCCACCTGAAGCGGTCGAGCGTCTCGCGAAACGTATCCAGGGCGGCGCCGCCGCCCGAGCATTTCTCGAACTCCTCCATGAATACGTGCAGGACGTTCTCGGCCAGGCCCTCGGACACCTTGAGCACGATGTTGCCGACGAACCCGTCGCAGACGATGACGTCGCACGTGCCGCGGAAGATCGCATCGCCCTCGACGTTGCCCACGAAGGTGAGCTCCGCCTCGGCGCGCTGGAACAGATCCGCGGTCTGGCGAACGAGGGCGATGCCCTTCTTCTCCTCCTCGCCGATGTTCAGGACCCCGACGCGCGGCGCGCGGACGCCGAGCACTTCCTGCGCGTAGAGCGAGGCCATGAGGCCGTAGAGGAAAAGGTCCGCGGGCTTGCAGTGGATGTTGGCGCCGACGTCCATGATGACGACGGGGTGGGCCTTGACGTAGAACGTGGCCGCGATGCCGGGCCTGCGGATGCCCTTGAGAATGCCCAGGCTCATGTAGCTTGCCGCGACCGCCGCGCCGGTGTTGCCGGCGCTGACGATGGCCTGGGCCTTGCCCTGGCGGACGAGCCCGACGGCGCGCGCGATCGAAGATCCGCGCTTGCGCTTGAGCGCCTCGACGGGGACCTCATCCATCTCGATGACGTCCGGCGCATCGAAGACATCGATGCGGTCCCGATCGGCGCCGAGCTGCGAGAGCTCGGCGCCGATCGCGGCCTCGCGCCCGACGAGGATGTAACGCGCGTCCGAGATCTGGCCGGCCGCGTCGACCGTCCCCTTGACGATCTCCCTGGGGGCATCATCTCCCCCCATGGCGTCGACAGCGAGCGTCACCATAGGCGGTCGTTAGACCCCCTCCTCGACTTCAATGACCGACTTGCCCCGGTAGAACCCGCACTCGTTGCAGATCGTGTGGGGCTCGGTCCATGTGTTGCAGCGCTTGCATTGCACGAGCCCGGGCTTCGTGAGCCCATCGTGGGAGCGGCGCTTGCGCCGCCGGGTTTTCGAAATCCTGTGCTTTGGGACCGCCATCGCGTTGTCCTTTCCGTGCGCCCGAGGGGCGGCGTTGTCTCGATCAGCGGCCGCCGGATAACGCCGCCGGATAACAAATAACGCCGCCGGATGACAATTAACGCCGCCGGATAACAAAGGGTGTAATTCTAGGCCACGGAGCGGCATGCTGTCAAGGGCCGCGCCCGCCTGAAACGTGCGCCGGCCCGCGCCGGCACCGGGCATCAGGCGCTGTCGGCCGCCTGCGCCCCGGCTGCCGCGAGAAACGCCGCCACCGCGTCCTTGACCGCTGCGGGGTTCTTGCCGCCCGACTGGCCCATGTCGGGCCGGCCGCCGCCGCTCGCGCCCATGGCCTTGCCGGCGGCCTGGGCGAGTTTCCCGGCATGCAGGCCCTTGCGCCCCCTGAGGTCGGGCGCGAGGCAGACAAGGAGATTCACGGCGGTCTCGCTCTTGCCGATGAGCGCCAGCACGGCGCCCTGGACGCGATCCTTCTGCCTGTCCCACATGGCGCGCAGGTCATCGGCCCCGGCGCCGGCGTAGATGCGCCAGCACGCGGTGATCGCGCCCAGGCGCTCCTCCCCGCGCTCCAGCTCCTGCGGCCCGGTCTGGACGCTCTTGTGCTTGAGCGCGCGGACCTCCTCCTTGAGCGCCTCGATCCTGGCAAGCAGGCTCCCGGGCGCCGTCTTGAGCGCCCCGGCGCAGCGGTCGAGCGCGTCCTCGGCTTCGTACGACACGGCGAGCGCATCGGGGCCGGCCAGCGCCTCCACGCGGCGGACCCCGGCCGCGACCGAGCCCTCGCTCAGGATGCGGAAAACGCCGATGTCGCCGGTGCGGGCGCAGTGGGTGCCGCCGCAGAGCTCGGTCGAAAGGCCGGGAATGTCGACGACCCTGACATCCTCGCCGTACTTCTCGCCGAAGAGCGCCATCGCGCCCCTGGCGAGCGCCTCGGCGATCGGCACGACCGAGAGGGCGAGGGCCTTGTTGGCGACGATGCCCTCGGCGACCCGGCGCTCGACGCGCCTGAGGATCTCGGGGGGGACCGCGGCGAAGTGGGTGAAGTCGAACCGCAGCCGGTCCGGCGCGACGCGCGAGCCGCGCTGCTCGACATGGGTCCCGAGCTCGGCCCTGAGCGCGGCCTGGAGGAGATGCGTCGCGGTGTGGTGCCGCTGCGTGGCCGCGCGGGAGGCCGCATCGACGGTCGCGGTGACCTTCTTGCCCGCGGCGAGGCCCGTGCCTTCCAGCGCGCCGATGTGCAGGTAATGGGCGCCGCGCTTCTGCGTGTCCTCCACCGCGATGCGGAACGTCGGGCCCTCGATGACGCCCTTGTCGCCGACCTGGCCGCCCGCTTCCGCGTAGAACGGCGTCTCGGCCAGGACGACGGCCGCGCGGCCGTTCTCGATCTCCGCGGCGGCGACGATCTCGGTTGCGAGGCTGAGGACGTCGTAGCCGCGGAAGCGCGTGGGAGGCGCCCCCGCGAACTCGACGCCGCTCGCGAGGACGTCGGCGAACTTGGCGCTCGAGCGCGAACGGTCGCGCTGGGCTTCCATCAGGGCCTCGTACTCCGCCTGGTCGACCGTGAAGCCTTCCTCCTCGGCCATGCGCGCCGTGAGGTCCGGCGGGAAGCCGTAGGTGTCGTGCAGCAGGAACACTTCCCTGCCCGGGATGACGGCGTTCCGAACGGTCTTCAGATCGGCGGTGATCGCCGCGAAGCGGGCCAGGCCCTGATCGAGGGTCACGCCGAAGCGTTCCTCCTCGTTCCTGATGACCTCGGCGATGGCGGCGCGCCGCGGCAGGAGCTCGCCGTAGGCATCGCCCATGAGCTCGACGACGGTGTCGATGAGGCGGAAGAGCACGGGCTCGTGGAATCCGAGCATGCGGCCGTAGCGGGCGGCGCGCCGCAGAATGCGCTTCAGGACGTAGCCGCGGCCCTCGTTCGCGGGGAAGGCGCCGTCGGCGAGCGCGAAGGCGAGGCTGCGGACATGGTCGGCGATCACGCGGTGCGGGAGGCCGGCCTTGCCGCGGTCGTAGGGCCGTCCGCTGAGCGCCGCCACCCGGTCGATCAGCGCGGAGAGGAGGTCGGTCTCGTACACGGAATCGACGCCCTGGAGCACCATGCAGAGGCGCTCGAGGCCCATGCCGGTGTCGATGCTCGGCGTGGGAAGCGGCGTGCGAGTTCCGTCGGGCGCCTGGTCGAACTGCATGAAGACGAGGTTCCAGATCTCGAAGAACCGGTCGCAGTCGCACGAGCCGATGCCGCAGTTCGGGCCGCAGGAGTGCTGCGCGCCGCGGTCGAAGAGGATCTCCGAGCACGGGCCGCACGGGCCCGTGTCGCCCATGCTCCAGAAGTTGTCCTTCTCGCCGAGCCGGACGATGCGCTCGGGCGCGAGGCCGATCGCGTCGCGCCAGATCCCCCAGGCCTCGTCATCGTCGCGGAACACCGTGGCGTACAGGCGATCGGCGGGAAGACCGTACCTGTGCGTGAGCAGGTCCCACGCCCAGCGGATCGCGTCGTTCTTGAAGTAGTCGCCGAAGGAGAAGTTGCCGAGCATCTCGAAGAACGTCAGATGCCGCGCCGTGCGGCCGACGTTATCGAGGTCGTTGTGCTTGCCGCCGGCGCGGATGCACTTCTGGGCCGTGACGGCGCGCGTGTACGAGCGCTTCTCGCGGCCGCAGAACGTGTCCTTGAACTGGTTCATGCCCGCGTTGGTGAAGAGGATCGTCTGGTCGCCGTGCGGGATCACGGGGCTCGAGGCGACGTGCGCGTGGCCCTGCCGCGTGAAGAATTCTATGAACGTGGTGCGTGCCTGTTGTGCCTTCATGATTCAGTTATCGGCTCTCCACGGTTTCCGTTGCAGGAGGGGCGCCCTCGCCGCGGAGCGAGCAGCGGGCCAGCGCGGTGTAGATGGGTCCCTTGGGCGTGAGCGTGCTTGCGTACACCGTCAAGTCCTCGACGGTCCACTCCTTGACGCCCGCAAGGGTGAAGTCGCGCCACGCCGGCGGGACGGCGCCCTTCTTCGGCCGTCCGAGGGTCAGGTGCGGAGAGAAGGGCCGCCCCTCGCGGGCGAAGCCGCGGGCGGAGAGCCGATCCTCGAGCGCCGCCTGGAGCGCGCGGAGGGGCGCCGTCTCGCCCTCGATCTCGAGCAGCAGCACGCGCGGCGCGGCGCCGCCGAAGCTCTTCGG
>JBFZCA010000248.1:0-7044 GCA_041308205.1 Planctomycetota bacterium
GGGGCCCGCGCCGGCGGCGCCGCCGGACGGCGCGCCCGCGCTCCTCGATTTCGTGACGCGCAGCACGCTTGCCGCGTACGCGAGCACCCGCCGCATCGAGGCCGTCGCGCGCGAGGAATCGTCAGGCGCGCGCGCACCGTACCCGGAGTGCGATCTCGGGAAGATGCTGCGAATCACGGCGCAGCTCGTCCGGGCCGATCTGGGCATCCGGATCTTCTACGTCACGCTCGGCGGAGAGCTTCCCGGCGGCTTCGACAACCACGCCATCCAGGCCGAGAACCACGCGGCGCTCCTCAGGCAGCTCTCCGAATCCGTGGCGGCGTTCGCGGACGATCTGGCGCGCGACGGCACGCTCGACCGCGTGCTCCTCATGACGTTCTCGGAGTTCGGGCGGACGCTCGCCGAGAACGGCCGGCACGGCACGGGCCACGGCTCGGCCGCGCCGATGTTCCTCGTGGGGCGCGGACTTGCGGGCGGCCTCGTCGGGCCGCACCCGAGCCTCGCCGCGCTGGAAAAGGGCGGGCCCGCGCACCACACCGATTTCCGCCGCGTCTACGCCACGGCGCTCGACCGCTGGCTCGGCATGGACAGCGCTGCCGCGCTCGGCGGCGAGTGGGAGCACGTCGCCATCATGGCGCGGTAGGCGCGCCGCGGGATGCGGCTGCTTTCTTCCGCGCAGACGGTTTCAAGTCCCGCTGCCGCGCGCGGCTGTTGTGTGATAGAATCGAAACGAGGAAGGACCCGACGATGAGGATCGACATCCAGATCCCGAAGGAAGTCGAGAACGCCCTGCGCGAGGAATGGGGGGATTTGTCGGCGGCGGCCAAGGAAGCCCTCGCCATCGAAAGCTATCGCAGAGGCAAGATAGGCGTGGGGTTTCTGGCCGAGATGCTCGGCGTTGGGGTGATCGAAGCTCGTGAGTGGCTCGCCGCACGCGGGATTCGGGCGAACTACACGCCGGAGGATCTCGACGCGGATGTGTCCGATCTGGCCGGCCTGTTCCCCGAAATCCGTCGATGATCGTCGTTGCCGACACCTCGCCCCTGAACTACCTCGCCGTCACAGGCGACCTGTCCTTGCTTCCCGCGCTCTTTCACGATGTCCTGATTCCTCCCGCGGTCGCGGCCGAGCTTTCGCACGATGCCGCGCCGGAGCCGTCTCGAGCGCTTGTGCGAAACCCGCCTGCTTGGCTCTCCGTGCGCCAGCCGTTGCGCGCGACCATCGAGGCCGTCCGCAGCGACGGTGCCAGACTCGGCGCCGGAGAGATCGAGGCAATCGCGCTCGCGAAGGATGTTCACGCCGATCTGCTGCTGATGGACGAGCGCCCGGCGACCAAGGTTGCGCGCGATCGACATCGCTTGCGTGTGACAGGTTTGCTGGGAGTGCTCAAGCTGGCCGCCGTTCGCGATCTGATCGATCTCCGCGCGGCTATCACGCGACTTGAGGGCGCCGGTTGTTACCTGCCGAAAGACACCGTCGCTCGTCTCCTCGAGGAAGACGCCTCATAGGTACTCGATTCGACGCCATGCGCACGCATCGAAAGTCCCTTGCCGCCGCCGTTGTCGGCCTCGCGTGGCTCGGAGCCGAGGTCGCGCCGCAGACAATCCGCGCGGGCGAGCCGGAGCCCGCGGCCAAGGCCGTGAACTACGGCCGCCCCTTCGAGCCGCCGGCGCGCCCCGCGTTCATTCCCCTGCCGCCCGGCGCGATCGAGCCCGCCGGCTGGCTGCGCGACTGGGCCCTGTCGGCGCGGGACGGGTACACGGGGCACATGGACGATGTCCACCCGGACTTCCGGAAGGCGTGGGCCGCCGACCACACGATGACCGGCGACCGGCTGTCGTTCTGGGACCGGGGCGCGTGGCCGTACGAGGGCGGCGGGTACTGGTTCGACGGTCTGATCAAGCTCGCATATGCGCTGCACGATGACGCGCTTCTGCGCCAAGCGGGATCGCGCTTCGACGTCGTCGTCAACCGCGCGCACGAGAACGGCATCCTGTTCATGTGGTGGCTCGACAAGCGCAATGCCGCCCACGTGGAGGCGGCGGAGAAGCAGCTCGGCGGCGAAGCGCAGGGCTGGCCGATCTGGGCCAACGGCCTGCTCGGGCGGGCGCTGGTCGCGTACCACGCCGGCTCCCGCGATGCGCGCGTTCTGCGAGCGCTCGAGACGGCGTACGGCAACAACCGGAGCTGGACGCGGATCGCGTGGGCGCCCTCGAATCTCTGGGCGGCGTTCGAGACCTGGACGTGGACCGGCAGCAAGGCGATCGCGGAGGCGCTGACCGATGTCTTCGCGAGGAATCCGGTGCAGGCGCCCGACAGGCACGCCTCGCTGTATGCTTCGTGGTGCAACCGGCTGCCCGACGAGACGGTTCCGGCGTACGTGCAGCCGGATCACGGCGTTCACTTCAACGAGGGCGTCCACGCCTGGGCCGCCGGCTACCTCTGGACGGGCGACAGGCGCTTCCTCGACGTGCCCCTCCGGTGGTACGACGCGATCGAGCGCGGCGACGACGGCATGCAGCCGCACGGCGTGCCCGTCTGGGATGAGAACGGCGGACCGACCGGCTCCTTCCGGGGGACGGAAACCTGCAGCACGGCCGGCTACATGTGGAGCCAGATCACGCTGCTCAGGGTCGCCGGGCAGGGGCGCATGGGCGACCGGGTCGAGCGGGCGTTCTTCAATGCCGGCCCGGCAACAGTCTCGCGCGACTTCAAGGAGCACGTCTACTTCCAGTCTCCGAACCGGATCGACAAGGATCTGCCCGCCGGGGGCCAGTTCGTCTTCAGGCGGGCGCATCATCCCTTGTGCTGCGTCGCCGCCCTGAACCGGATCGTGCCCAACTACATCGCGAGCATGTGGATGGCGACCTGCGACAACGGCCTGGCGGCCGTGCTGTACGGTCCCTGCAAGGCGTCCGCGCTGGTCGCCGATCGCGTGCCGGTGGAACTGGAGTCCCGGACGGAGTACCCCTTCGACGACTGCATCGACATCGCCGTGACGCCGGGCCGCGAGGCGACGTTCGCGCTGTCGTTCCGGATTCCCCTCTGGTGCGCGGCGCCGGAGATCGCCGTCAATGGCTCCGCGCGGAACGTCGCGCCGGACGGCGCGGGGTTCGTGCGCATCGAACGGCTCTGGAAGCCGGGCGACCGCGTGCGCCTGCGTTTCCCCATGACGGTCCGCGTCGCGATGGGGCACGACAACGACGCGAAGGACACGCCCTACGCGACGGTCTCCTGCGGGCCGCTTCTCTTCGCCCTGGCGATTCCTGATACGGATGACGCGAACACGCCCGACGCGGCCGCCAGGTGGAACTTCGCGCTCGACGGTGCGGGCGATGCGCCGAACCTCGGCATCACGGTCGTGCGCACGGCCATGCCGGAGAGGTGGCGCTGGCAGCTCGCGTCCCCGCTCACGCTGCGCGCCCGCGCATGCAGCTTCGACTGGCCGCGCGCGACACGCGCGACGCTGCCCGTCGGACCGGCCTCGCCGGCCGAGGCGTCGCCCTATCAGCCGGAAGCGATCGCGACGCTCCTGCCGGCGCAGCCGGTCACGGCGCACTCGCCGCCCGAGGAGATCGACCTCGTTCCCTACGGCTGCACGAAGTTCCGGGTCTCGATGTTCCCGGTCACCGAGCGGGCGTTCGAGCGGCTGCAGGCCGGCGCGGGCGGGCGGGCGCAACCGGCGCGCGATCGAGGCGACCGCTGAGCCGATCGCCGAACGACCGCGGCGCAGCCGGGGCGCCCGCGCAGGTTTCGAATGGCGCCGTGCTTCCGGACGGTGCGCTCAGTCCAGCACGCTCTCCACGTTGTCCTGCCACGCGACGCGGCGCATGCTGACCGCCCAGGGCATGATCTCGCGCGCGAACGCGTTTTCGCCGCGCAGCAGGTCGGGATCGAACCCCCAGTCGCGGGTCGGCGCCCCGTAGGTCGCGTTCTTCCACGGCGCGGTTGCGTACGTGCTCGGGAAGAGCGCCATGAACGAGCCGCGAATCCTGAGCGTCACGCCCGTCCAGTTCTCGTGAAAGCGCGGGAAGTTCTCCAGGCCGCCGGAGTAGTCGCCGCCCGTGTCCGGCGTCCGCACGATGCCGCTCGCCATGGCGAGGTTGACCGTCGTCGCGCCGGCGCGCGGCACGCCGGAACCCGCCGTCTTCGTGTTGTCCCACGCATTCGAGAGGATGTTCACGGCGTCGCAGATCAGCATGGTCGGATGCTTGCCGTACGCCGACGCGGCATCGGGGCAGTTGAAGTCCCCTTGAATGTAGACGGGGCCCGGGCTCACCAGCATCGTGGCGCTGTTCAGTTCCTTGCCGTTCTTGAAGACGACGCCGTTCGGATTCTCCTCGGTCGTGTCCGTCCTGTAGGCGTACACGAGGCCGTTCGCGGGCATGACGCCCGCATCGCGGAGCTTGGCCATGTCCACTTCGATCGTGCTCAGGGTCTTCCGCTGCCGGCCGTCGTAGACCGTTCCCAGGGACACCGTGCCGGCGGGCAGCGCGCTCGTGATCGCCGACACCGCGCCGTCCCGGCGCGCGTACACGTTGACGCCGTTGCCCGCGTACTCGATGACGAGGCCCGCCTCGTTGTGGTAGTACCCGCCGGGAGTGATCGTCATTATCTGCGGCGACGCCACCTCCTTGGTGCCATGGGCCTGGGTCTTCACCGTTCCCTGCCAGGTCGCGTCGGCATACGCGACCCACTGATGGGGGTCGCCGTCGAAGTTCCCGTAGTACTCGGGGCTCGGCGACGAGCCCGCCCAGCGCGCGGCGGGTGCGTTGCGCGCATCCATCGCGGCGAACGTGTTTGAATCGCGCTGGAGTATCAGCGTCGTGCCCTTCGTCCCTTCCGCCGCGCGCTTCGCCTCGCGGTACATCTCTCCCGTGCAGCGCAGATAGGTCGAGTTGATCCTGAGCGTGGCGCCGCCGTTCAGGTAGATGTCCCCGTTGGCGTGGATTCTCCCCGCGAGCGTCATGTCCGGCCCGGGGAGAATCTCCAGGTCGTCGTCGTAGAAGACGCCGTACTGGAACACGGGGCTCTTGCCGACCTGCACGGTGCGCATGACCTCGACGGCGCTGTTGTCCGTGACGGCCCGCGCCGTGATCTGGAAGTAGCTCACGAAGGCGACGACACCGTCGGCATCGGTGATCTTGAGGTCATTCGCCGGCGCGGGGCCGCCGGCGCCGCCGGCGCCGATGCGGCGGACGTGCGAGATGACGGCGCGGAGTTTGCCGCCCTTGCCGATCATGTGCCTGCGCGGCTCGACCAGCACGTCCTCCGCGGCGAAGTTCGCCGTCTCCGTGAGGAGCTCCTTCTGCCTGAGCTCGGTCGCCGCCTCCGCCAGGGACAGCGCCTCGGTCTGCTCGAGCAGGTGCCGCAGCCATCTGCTCGTCGCCTGCGCGACGGTCAAGCTGGCCATCATGAGCCCTAGGATGAGGACCCCGATGATCATGCTGGCGATGAGCGCGACGCCGCGCGAACGCACGGCGCCCCTCCACGCAGCCGCGGGCGCCGCGTGGCCCGCAGCCGCCGCTTGCCTGATGTGCCCCCGCATATCCCGTGCCTCCGCTTCTCTCGCGTTGGTCGGTTCAGCCGATAGCATCCGTATCGGATGCCGCGGCGACGCAGTTCGCGCGGCACGCGTCCGAAAAGCGGCGCACCACGCAACTGAAGCATGTATCGGACACATAGTCCATAGAAGTACAGGGGTTTATCCCCGAGCGCGACGGGCGCCTGGGGATGCGGAGCAGGCGGGCGGTGGCGGCGTAAGGGTTCGGCGGGCGCCCGGGGGATGCCCACCGGGCGGGCAGGGGGGGCGTACGGATTTCGTACGGTCGCGGTTTCATATTCCACGGCCGTGGAATGTGAGCGCGAGTACATGAATAAGCCGCGTGCGAAGCCGCAGGAACTTCGGGGACAGGCGCCGCCGCCCCGCGGGCGAGCCAAGAACATCCGCGGCCGTAATCTTGACCCTCCGATTGCCTCCCTCTACGATCAACGGCCTCGGGGCGCAACGACGGGGTGCGTCCTGGTTGCGGCGCCGGCCCGCGTCGATGCCCGATGCCGGAACGGTTCTCGCTCGTGTCTTCTCATGGAGGGTCGCGGAAATGCTGCGCAGAATCACGAAGTCCGCCGTTCTCCCCTCGATCTTGTTCCTCGTATCGGGCTGCGCCGGAACGGCCGCGCTCCCCGAAGGGCCGTCGATAGCCGGCACGATCCTCGACGAGGCGGGCGCGCCGGTCGCGGGCGCGCGCGTGAGCGCCTTCAAGGACCTCGGCAAGAAGGACGGCGCAGACTTCGACTGGCTCGGCGCCGAGCCCGTCGAGATCCAGGCGGCGAAGGAGGGTCGCGCGGGACGCATCCTCCCGGACGTGCCTCCGGGCACGACCGATGTCGAGCTCGTCCTGCCGCGCACGGGCGCCATTGAAGGGCTTGCGGTGGACGGAGCGGGCGCGCCGATCGCGAGCTATCGCGTGAGGGCCGAGCCGGTCAGCGTCGACGCGACGTACGTTCGGCCGCGCGCTCGATGGCTCGCGGTGCCCGGCGCCGAGGTGCAGCCTCCCGGCCGGTTCCAGGTGAAGGATCTTCCTCCCGGCGTCTACTCGGTGATCGTCAGGGCCGAGACGTACCGGGAGGCGCAGACCGAGGACATCACGGTCGAGGCCGGGAAGACGAGCCGGGCGGGAACGGTGACGCTGCTCCCCGCGGAGAAGGAGGCGGACTGACGCCGGAGCGGGGTACGTGCATCAAGAACGCGCGCCGCGCGCGGCGACGCAGTACGGATTCCGTACGGTTGCGTTTTCGTTTTCCACGGTCGTGGAATATGAACGCGGGTGCGCGGCCTTCCTGCTCCCGAGGGTGCGCGCCGCTTTCACGGCGCCGGCTTCAAGCCTTCCCACCTCACCAGCCAGCTCCCGTCGGACGGAAAGCCGGGCGCCGGCCTCTGCGGGCAGCCGTCCCAGCCGGCGGCCATCATGGCCACGGCGTAGAGCAGTCCGCCGTTGCCCGGCAGGTACGGGCAAGGGCCGCCGGTATTGACGCCGCGGGTGT